>NZ_JAWOTC010000011.1:0-123474 GCF_033338675.1 Vibrio sp. Vb1574 | reverse complement strand
CTACAATCAAAAATTGCAACGCAGTTATCGAGTATTTTAACAAGCTAGAATGACCAGTTATTTACTACGATTGGTATAACCTATACTCAATCTCACTAAAGCAACCAACCCCATGTGAAACTCCACAAACAAAAGGCTGAGGAGCAGATCTTTACCCTACAAACAATGTACTAGCTATTTTGATTTTGTTAGTTCGTATGACCTTAATATGAATGTTCAATATAAATAGGAAAACACTTGAGGACTTACTAGAAAAAGTGGGCTCGCAAAATTACCAAACGGACTCAATTAGTGATGTTTGTATAAAAACACGTACAAGAAATATAAATGATAGATACAAAAAATCCCGCAGGGGATGCGGGATTTTTACTAGTGACTAAATTGGTTTAAAGGTGACTAGCCTTGAATACCAACGATTAACCATGGCGCATTAGGCGCAGTCAAGTCACGCTCTAGGTGCCAGATATCTTCGATTTCTTCTTCAACACCTTCTACTGTGTCACGGTAACGACCGCTAAACTGCAGACTAAGCTGTGCTTTATTTGCATCGTAATCAGCACGGACGATCTCCGCATCAACGTACATTACGTCAGTATGCTGCTCACCGTCGAGCTTCGCGCGCTCTGCTTTTAGGTCTTCAAACAAGCTTGGAGAAACATATTCTTCAATAGTTTCTAGCTGGTTGTGATTCCACGCACCTTGCAGGATTCGATAGTGTTCACGAGAACCATTAATGAACGCTGCTTGGTCAAAACCCGGTGGGTAGTTATGTGGTACGTCTGTTTGAGCGCCAAAACCACCATTATTTGTGTTTGGTTGTTGCTCAAAGTTTTGCATGTTTGGTTGCTCAAACTTAGATGCGTTGCCACCAAATGCAGGCTGTTGACGATGCTGGTTCATACTGCCCTGCTTCGCACCTAGCATACCGCGCATTAGTTTAAAGATGACAAAGGCAATCAAACCAATAATTAGGATATCCATAAACTGGATACCTTCAAAAGCACCGCCAAAGAATGCAGTAAGTAGACCACCAGCAAGAAGTCCGCCTAGCAGACCACCCATAAGGCCTTTCTTACTTGAAGACTTTGTCGTCTGATCTTTGCCGACCGTATTGGTGTTTTGTTGCTGTTGTTTCGGTGCTGGTGCAGTTTTGTAGCTCTTACCGAAAGACTTACTGCCACCAAACTTCTTCGCTTCCGCGATAGGCGTTACAGCAACAGTAAACATCAATAAAGCAACAATAGAAAATAAACGTTTCATCGTTATCCTTAAAGTTAGCTATCTAAGATAGTGCCCCATTTTCAAGACGAAACAATCGTTGTTTCAAACAGTAGCACGCCAAAGATGATTTTTAAGTCATCATACTCTGTATACCGATTGATGAAAATAGCTTATAGAAGCTGACATGTATCAGAATATTGCCAAAAATGCAGACTGCTCACACTGCTTGCAATTCAGCTGAAGGCGCTTGATCAATGTAAAAAAAGTATGGAATAAGTTCACTAATACTCCAGATTGTTTTACTTGAATTAGAATCAGTGACACAGCTCAGAATCCTACACCTTGAGGGCACTTGGACACATTGCCTTGTTGACGGTTAATAGGTAGCTGACTATCATATTGAACGATGTTCAATAAAGTAGTTTGAGAGTATGGCGCGCAGAAACGATCACACCCGAGAAGAGTTAGTGAATTTGACGTTAACAACGGTCAAAAACTTTTTAGATGAGAATTCTTACCACGAACTCAGTCTTCGTAAAATCGCTAACATGATTGGTTACGTGCCAAGCACATTGGTAAATGTTTTTGGTAATTATAATTTGTTGTTGCTTCATGTTGTCGCTCAAACTTTAGATGAGTTATCTCAAGAAGCACGCAAAGCGACTAATGACAGCAAAGACTCCCATCAAGCGCTTTTTGAACTCGCTTATTGCTACCACGATTTTGCTCAAAAACACCCATACCGTTGGCAGTTAGTGTTCGAACACAACATGAATGGAGCAGAACTTCCGGAATGGCATGCCAAACGTATCGATGGTATGACGGGAATGCTAGAGTCACTATTGGCTCAAATCGCACCACATCGTACTGAATCCGAAGTGATTCAAGCGAGTCGAGTCCTTTGGTCTGGCGTACATGGCATTACTTTACTCAGTGTTGATGATAAGTTTTTCTCTAGTGAGCCGATTGATGGCAAAGAATTGATCAGTAATCTTCTTTCTAACTACCTCACGAACTGGTAACAAAGGATTATCCATGTCATCCGACAGACAGCCGTCCTTACTTACGCAGAGAAAGTTCCTGCCCTATTTCATTACTCAGTTTTTTGGCGCTTTCAACGACAATATTTTTAAAAACGTTTTGCTGTTGTTTGTCGCATTCGCTGGCTCCAGTGCACTACCTATTTCGAGCAATTTGTTCATCAACCTTGCGGCAGGCTTGTTCATTCTACCGTTCTTTCTGTTCTCTGCTTCCGCTGGCGTATTAGCCGACAAATATGAAAAGTCATGGTTTATTCGTAAGGTTAAACTATTTGAAATAGCCATCATGCTCTTGGGTGCCATCGGATTCATAACCGAAAGTTATGGTGTGCTTTTATTGCTACTGTTTTTAATGGGCACACAGTCAGCATTTTTTGGCCCAGTTAAATATGCCCTTTTGCCTCAAAAGTTAAATGCTAAAGAGTTAGTGCCCGGCAACGCTCTTGTTGAAGCTGGTACCTTTATCGCCATCCTTATTGGCACCTTAGGCGCTGGGATTATAGCCTCTGCAGACAACGCAAAATACCTTGCCGCATTTTGTGTCGTGATCTTCGCATTGTTAGGCTACTTGTCGAGCCGCTCAATCCCCTTTGCTGCAGCCAGCGCGCCCAATCTCTCTTTTCGTTGGCAACCATACAAGCAAACCAAACACACGCTCTCTATCGCCAAATCCGATCGAGTTGTTTTTCAATGCATAATGGCAATAAGCTGGTTTTGGTTTTTAGGCGCCGCATATCTAACACAATTCCCGAATTTCACTAAGATTTACCTAAATGGCACCGAGAGTGCGGTGTCTTTCTTGCTCGCTCTATTTTCCATTGGTATCGCGCTAGGGTCGCTACTTTGCAATTGGATCTCAAACCATCGTATCGAAGTCGGTATTGTGCCAATTGGTGCCTTTGGCATTACGGTATTTGGGTACCTAATGGCCACTTCCATTCCCAATGATCTACCTGTTTTCCATAACTTTGTAGACTTCTTTAGATATGAGCCTTTTTGGCCATTATTTTTCTACCTATTGATGATTGGCGCTTCGGGCGGTTTGTTTATCGTGCCTCTTTACGCATTAATGCAGCATCGAGCAAAGGAAACCGAACGTGCTCAAGTCATCGCAGGGCTCAATATCTTTAACTCTCTGTTTATGGTCGGCAGCGCTGTCTTAGGTATTGTGTGCTTAAGTGTAATCAAGATGACAATTCCTCAGCTGTTTGCATTGTTAGCCATTTTAAATTTCTTAGTCGCAGCTTACATCTTTTTGCAAATTCCTATTTTTGTAGTTCGCTTTGTCATGTGGATGCTTACGCACACCATCTATCGAGTTAAGCATAAGAATCTACACAACCTACCCGAGCATGGTGGGGCATTAATTGTATGTAATCATGTAAGCTACATGGATGCATTGCTACTTAGTGCAGTATGCCCAAGGTTGATTCGTTTTGTGATGGAGGAAGATTACGCCAACCTACCTCCATTAAGGCGCTTTTTACGTCGAACTGGGGTAATTCCAATTTCAGCGAGTAACAGAAGCTCTATCAGACGTGCATTTAACGATGTGGAAGCCGCGCTAAGCGAAGGTCATATCGTCTGTATTTTCCCTGAAGGAAGATTAACTTCAGATGGTGAAATGAATGAATTCATGCGCGGTATTGATATCATTCTACGTCGTAGCCCAGTACCCGTCATACCTGTTGCACTTAAAGGCTTATGGGGAAGCTATTTCAGCCGCGCAAAAGGTCGCGCATGCTGTGGCTTACCGACTCGATTTTGGTCAAAGCTAGAAATAGAGGCAGGACAACCGGTGCCACCAAATGAAGCAACGGCAAAAACAATGTTCGATAAAGTGCATCAACTCAGAGGCGACTGGCGATAAATACACTTGAACACATGTTTAGGATAACTGAACATGTGTTCAAATCATTAAGACAAACTGACCACACCCAGTGCGATATACTCTCCCTTTCATTCACAACAGCGAATAAAAACCTTGAATAGAAACTACCTCCTGTTTGGATTGGCGTTACTTTTTTGTTTAACCCCCCTTGCCTCCTCTCCCATTGCTCTAGTTATCGGTGTTCTACTCGCAAGTTTTGGTTTTGTGCCTTCCGAGCTGCCCATCGCTTCTTTTACTAAAAAGCTGCTGTCTTATTCGATTATTGGCTTAGGCTTTGGCATCAACTTCGAGCAAGCGCTTGCAGTCACATCGGATGGTATCGGCCTGATCATCGCCACTATTACAGGCACACTGCTCATGGGCACTCTCATTGCCAGGGTAATTAAATTGGAGCGAGTAACCGCTTACTTAATCTCATCAGGTACTGCAATTTGTGGTGGTAGCGCAATTGCTGCTGTGGCACCGGCGATTAAAGCGAAAGACGAGCAGATTGGATTAGCACTGGCAACGGTATTTGTCCTGAACTCCATTGCACTCTTTGTGTTTCCTGTGATTGGACATGCTTTAGGGCTAGATCAACACACGTTTGGCACATGGGCTGCGATTGCCATTCATGACACATCTTCTGTTGTCGGGGCTGCCTCGGCCTATGGGGAAGAAGCGCTAACTACGGCAACAACATTGAAACTCGCGCGCGCTTTATGGATCATTCCTGTTGCTTTGATCAGTGCCGTCATCTTTTCAAGAGGCCAAAAAGAGAATGGAAAGAAAAAACTAGCTATCCCTTATTTCATTTTTTGGTACTGTGCAGCTATCGCATTTAGCGACTTCTTTCCTCAATTTGAAATGGTCTATCACGGCATTTTCATTGGAGCAAAGCAAGCATTGGTTGTATGTCTGTTCTTGATAGGTTGCAGCATTTCAATTTCAAAACTAAAGTCTGCTGGAGCTAAGCCACTGTTGTTTGGTGTGACTCTGTGGGTGCTAATTTCGACCACTTCTCTAAGTTGGTTACTGTTTTAGATATTGGTGGTCTGCTTATCGCGTTGAGGGGACGGCATTTCCCGTTTGCTATTTTTGTATATAACGACCAACGCAATAGCGATCAAAAATGCCGTTAGCTCTGCAAGAGAGCGGGCTAGCCCTTCACTACTTATCGCGATACCAATTTGTAGTGCTACTGCCGCAATTAAAACTAGCTTTGCCATCCTGAACCTTATGCATTTTATCTCCACGAAGAAGCATAATTATGATTCAGAGTTATAAGGATACGAAATTCTCTTTATGACTAATACATAGCAAAATTGACTAATGCTGAAGTGATGACAGCAGCCACTCTTTCACGGCCTTACGTGAAATTTTGATCCCACCTTCTAGTAGAGTTAGTGGCATTACATGGTATTCCACTGGCCATTTAAACTTCTCTAACTTTGATTGCAAGTGCTGGTCATACTCCGACTTGCTGCGCAATCCATTGGTCTGAATCACAGCTACTGGTCTATGACCAAACTCCGCGTCTTCGACTGGAACCACTATACTCTGCACTACACCATCAATTTGGTTCAAAGCGGCTTCAATCTCTTCACAATGGATATTCTCACCACCAGAGATAAACTGATTGTCGGCACGGCCGATTATCTTTAATTCATCACCTTGCCACTCGCCAAGATCTTTGCTGTCAAACCAGCCTTTCTCATCCAGAAATGGGGTAACATGTCCTTGATGGAAATACCCTGCCGCTAATGTCTTACCGCCAACAAAAATGCGTTGGTCAACTAATTTTATCTTACGGTGCTTCAATACATGTCCAGCATTACTGGTGCTGTCAATTCTCTTTGCGGTAACGGTAGAGGCCGCCTCCGTCATCCCATAACCTAACCACGTCTCAATGCCTTGCCCTGATGCTCGTAGTGCCAACTCATGATCAACGTGACTGCCGCCCAGTAGCACATATGTCAATGACAAATGTGCATCATCATCCAATAACCGTTTGAGCTGAGTCGCAACCAAAGAAGCGTGTGATACGCCCTGAACATCATCAACAAGTTTCCCTGAACCGACTTTTAGTGTTGCTCCGACATATAGCCAACGATAGACAATCGCTAATCCAGAGACGTGATACAGCGGAAGCGATAACAGCCAAGCATCTTGCTGAGTGAAAATGAACTCCTGCAACAAGCCCTCTGCAGACGCAAGATGCTGTCGATGTGTATGAACCACAGCTTTAGGCTCCCCTGTAGAGCCAGAAGTAAATACTACTGAAGCGAGCCGGTCATGATGATAGCTATCTTCAGTCAACGAATCACTCTCTTGCTGTGATACTACAGGCGGTGAAAGCAATGTTGCCTTGAGTTTTTGTACATCATGTTCAGAAAAGGTCGAAGCGCACTCCTGAGAAAACCAGATAAACCGAGTTTGATCAGGCCTGTAAAGTGTAGCAAGCTTACCCTGCAACTTATCTAGTGGTTGTTCCATGGTCAGCGCAGCGAGTGCGCCTAACTGTTTGGAGGCAAGATAAAACAACAGTGTTTCTACTTGGTTCTTGCCAACCAAAGTCAGCACATCCCCCCGAGTTACACCCAAGTCATTCAAATAGTGAGTGTATTGGTCAATACGCTTCGAGAGGTGTTGCCAGTTTAATACTTCTGTTGATGTCTTGAGTGCAATAGAAAAAGGGCTCGTTTGAGCCCAATATTTCCATGGTGCCTTCGCAATATTGTCTACGCAGAATGCCACACAATCTCCTGGTCTTTTAGAGGAAGAACGGGAAGTTCACACTTAGGCCAGCCCTGCTCTAGCTGAGCTTTGAATAAGCCAATCGTATCCAAACCTGGAACTTCATCAGGCAGCTGCCATTGGGCAAAGCGCACTAATTGAGTTAAACCGAGACTGGATTCAATGCTCGAGCTAATCACTGCTTTCATCCCCAGTGACTTCGCTTTCTCTATCAGTGTAATACAAAAATCCACCGAACCAATGAGTGTGGGTTTGATGATGATCGTTTTCACACCAGTTAGATCTTCAAGACGGAAATCTTCACGACGAACCGCATCTTGCAATGTTTCATCCCAAGCGATAGCAATACCAGTATTAATCGCAAAAGAGAGACTATCGCCAGGAGAGCGGCACGGCTCTTCCAAAAAGGTGATGCGCTGACGCAAAGACGGAGTAATGTATTTAGCAAACTGCTGCGCTTTTTCTGGTGTCCAAGCGCGGTTTGCATCAAGTCGAAGCGTTAATTGAGGGATTGATTCAAGAAAAAGGTTCACAAGCATGCCATCGCGAATTGGCTCATAAAGTCCAACTTTCACCTTAGCGACTTTCTCACCTTCCATCTCGTTCAGCTTTGGAATGAGCTCATCTGGGTCGCCAGTGCATAGTGGCGCTGTTTGGTATTTACCTTGTTGTGGTAAGCCACCAGCTAATTCAAGCTGTGCCATCGATAAACCAAACGCAACCGACGGGTACATCTTGGCATAATCCACATCCAACTCTGCTACCCAACGCTCCGCCTGTTCTTGTAGCTGAACACCCGCATCTTCGGTGCTCTCTAAGCTAAAACAAGGAAGAGGAGCGACTTCTCCAAGCCCTGTTTTACCATCTTCGGAAAGCGCAACAACATAACCAACACGTTCGGTTAGCTTGTTGTCACGTAGGATGACACCACTATCCATGGGCAAGCTATAACGATAAATTTTCGCTTCACGCATAATTCAAGTCCTATGTAATGCCGTATATTTGAGCGTTCTGACGAGCAATCCCACCAGCCTCCCAGAGGGCGATGCGCTCAGGAAAAAAGTAACAGAGGAGCTAACACGCTCCTCATTTAGACGGATTATGGGTTGCGAGGGAATTTATCGAAGTCTGGGCGACGCTTCTCGTTAAAGGCATTACGACCTTCTTGGCCTTCATCAGTCATGTAGAACATCATCGTTGCGTTACCCGCTAGCTCTTGCAGACCCGCTTGACCATCACAATCTGCGTTTAATGCAGCTTTCAGGCAGCGCAATGCCATTGGGCTGTGCTGTAGTACTTCACGACACCAACGAACGGTTTCTTTCTCTAGATCCGCTAGTGGTACAACTGTGTTTACTAGGCCCATGTCTACCGCTTCTTGAGCATTGTAGAAACGACATAGGAACCAAATTTCGCGAGCTTTCTTTTGGCCTACGATACGAGCCATATAAGATGCGCCCCAACCGCCGTCAAATGAACCCACTTTAGGGCCTGTTTGACCAAATTGAGCGTTGTCAGCTGCAATTGTTAGATCACACATCATATGCAGTACATGACCACCGCCAACAGCCCAACCAGCTACCGATGCGATCACTGGTTTTGGACAAGTACGAATATCGCGTTGGAAGTCCAATACGTTGAGGTGATGTGTGCCTTGGTCGTCTTTATAGCCGCCGTAGTCGCCACGGATCTTCTGGTCGCCGCCAGAACAGAATGCGTCTTCACCTAGACCTGTCAGAATGATCACGCCAACACCAGAGTCGTAACGCGCATCTGCCAACGCATCAATCATCTCTTTTACCGTTTGAGGACGAAACGCGTTACGCACTTGAGGACGCGCAATGGTGATTTTCGCGATACCATCTTCAGACTTATGGTAATGAATGTCCTCGTATTTCTCGCCGCAATCTTTCCATTGAACCGGAGCGTAAAGTTCTTCTTCAGAAATGCCTACTGTTTTAGCCATGGTGATTCCCATTGTTCTCGTTACTCTCACCAAAGTGAGACTGAATTATTTGCTTGGTATGTATCGCAAACTGTTTGGGCTGCTCTTGATGGACGTTATGACCAGCGCCTTCAACTTGTCGATACGCCAACCCGCTACGTTGTGCCAGTTGGCTAAATTTTTGGTCTTTCTCACCACACAAGTAATACACTGGTATGTTCTGCTTTTGCAGTGAGGGCAACAAATATGCCTGTTTGGCTAACGATGTCGCCATCAACATATTCGCCACCGCTGAGCCAAGATTATCACTTCGCTTCGCAATGAATGTTTGTCTTTGCTCATGGTTTAGTGAAGAAAACACCGCTTGTTGGTACCAATCGTTCAAAACACGTTCAAGTGGTTCAGTTTTGAAACGCATTGCCCAGCGAGCATCATTCTCTAATCTCACCTGTTTCTCTGACTCAGTTTGAAGCCCGAAGTTTCCCCCTTCAATAATCGCGCCTGCAATATTGAGATCTGGAAAGCATTGATGGGCAATACCATGCATCGCAATGCGGCCGCCCATAGAGTAACCAATCAAAATAAGTGGTTGTTGTGAGGGAAATAATAAAGATAGTGTGGAACCAAGAAGTTTGCAGCAATCATTCAGATCGCTGCAAGAAATAGATTGGCTATGCTCATGACCAGGAAGGTCAACCGTAACACGCTCATATTCGGGTAATGCATTTAAACACGCGAGCCAATCGGCACCGCTACCGAGTAAGCCATGCAAAAACACCAGAGTAGGCAAAATACTACTTTGGTGCTTTTCCGTTGCTGGGAAGCGTTTAGAATAGAGCATGCAAATTCTTGTTGAAGGATTTTAGTTGCTCTACCGCTTGGTTCGATGGCGTTTGAACTTCAACCACTAACGCCCCTTCGCCGCTAGCAAAATGCTCAGAGACTATAGATTGATACTCAGCCAGCGTGTTCGGTTTGCAATACTGTAAACCAAACTGTTTCGCTGCATGTTCAAATTCATAACCATGAGGCATTTGATAGAACGACTCGCGATGCTCTTGCGGTACAGGCAGTAAGTCAAAAATCGCCCCACCATCGTTGTTAGTAATCACCAACACCGAAGGCAACTTGTTGTGCGTAAACAGTGCCAATGAGTTCAGCCCATATAAGGCAGAAGTATCGCCAATAAACATTAACATCGGGTTCTGGCGCGCGCGTTGTACCCCGCTTGCTGTGGCAAACAGCCCATCAATGCCAGACGCACCACGGTTAGTGAAAACCTCTGTGTTATCAAGCTTGCCGAACATGTCGATCAATCGGACAAACAGACTGTTGCCAACAAACAGATCCACACCCTGAGCACGCTCAGCCACATCAATCGCTAACGCAATCTCACTCAGCTCACTCTTAGGGTCAGAAGCAAACAAGCCTTTCGCGTGTTGCGTGACCTGTTTGATGTCCGCGGCAAGTTCATTTGCCCAACCAGCATGTTCTGATGAAAACTCCGTCGTACGTTCAACCCATGAGCTTGGCTGCTCCGCCCAGTGCCATTGTGGTAAGTGACTTTGGTTATCTCGCTCTAATCGAGGCGATACGTACCAATATTGAATGTCACCACCTTGCTGATTACGTGCTACGTGTTTTTCTAACCAGTGATTAAAACGTTTAGAAATGATTCGACTACCGAACTGCACGATTAAGTCACAGCCATCCAGTAGGCTAGCCAATTTCGAATTCTGCAACCATAAATCAAAATGCGCCCAATCCGAACTGACACCACTTTGTGGATCAGCAAGGACTGGCCAGCCCATTTGCTCTGCAAACGCTCGTGCAGCTTGAGCCTGAACCAGTGGCAAACTACCAATGACCACCACACCTTTGTTATCCCCACAGCTTGGAATTGCACTGCTGGTTTTCGGGTTAAAGCGCTGGCAATACGTCACCTTGCTATCTCGCCAGCCAGCAACGGTATCAAGGTAATCCTGATAGGTACTCTTTTCTGTATTGGAGTACAAAGGCTCTGGGAACGCACAGTTAATGTGAACCGCGCTACCCTGCAATTGCTGAGTAAACATCACTTCGTCAACAGAGGTCAGCAACCAGTTAAGCGACGTTGCTAAATTTGGGCTTGGTAAATTCAAACTGGCCGAAACATGATGTGAAAAAATACCCAATTGATTTATCGCTTGGTTTGCACCACAGCCGACAAGTTCTACTGGACGATCTGCTGTCAGCAGCACCAGTTTTTCACCAGTAAGTTTGGCTTCGGCAACCGACGGTAATAGGTTCGCCACTGCCGTACCAGAGGTAACGATAATTGCCACTGGCTCCTGAGTAGCTTTCGCTAAACCAAGAGCCATAAAGCCCAGTCCACGCTCATCAAAATGAGTATGAATGGAAAAGTCGGACTGTTCTGCCGCTTCTAAAGTTAAAGGAGTAGAACGAGATCCGGGAGCGATACAAACATGCTTAACGCCAAATCGCTGAAGCTCAATCAATATGGTTTCTGACCAAACTCGATTGAGCACCGCTTGGTCATGACTCATGATGCGACTCCCAATGGCGGATGATCAGAAATCAGCGTAAGTAACGTCGACATTTTCTTATCAAGTTCTGCCCACTCATGTTCTGCCACAGAACCAGGCACAATCCCTGCGCCCGCAAACAGTTGTACTTGATCACCGAGCACAAGCGCGCTTCTGATTGCAACACAAAACTCTGCTCGTTCATGGCTTATATAACCCATTGACCCCGCGTACCAGCCGCGTGCAAAGGGCTCATTATCAAGAATAAACTGCATGGACTCTTGTCGGGGTAAGCCAGCAACCGCCGCTGTTGGCTGAAGCGCCGATAACAACTGAACACCATTTATCCCCGCTCTTAGACTAGCGTGAATATTTCGCTTAAGGTGCTGCACTTTTCGTAGTCTGACCAAACTCGGTTCAGCTTCCACTTCAACCATTTCAGAATGCGGTGATAGACGATCAATGATGTCGTCCACCACATACTGGTTTTCGTTGAGGTTCTTTTGGTCTTGGGATAACCAATTCGCCAACTCCATATCTTGAGTGGCATTGTCTCCCCGACCAATCGTACCTGCTAACGCTTCGGTATGTAGCTCATGCCCTACGCGAGAATACAAACGTTCTGGTGTAGACCCCATAAAACTGTGCTTACTGTCTAAGCTCAGCATGAAATGGAAGCTATGATGGTTATTTAAGTAACTTGCTTTAAGTAGCTGTGCAGCACTTAATGTGTTATCAAGCTGCACGGTAGAGCGACGCGCTAAAACCACTTTCTTAAAATCATCATTCTCTATACCAGTCAGAACCTTATGAACTAACTCATTCCATTGAGGCTGACTTGGCGTATGAACAATAGAGCGGATGTGAGACGAAATTGGAGCTAAGGCCGCGACCTCACAAACCAGTTTATTCAACCCAGCTAGAGTTCGCGATTTGTCTTCTGAAATATTAACTGCGAGAGACCACTGATGGTCAAAACGAATTAACTCAATTTGAGGCAAAAAGAAAAAAGAAGGCATACAGCGACGATTCTTCTCATGCTGTCCATCAAAAGAGCGCCCGCCCCAGACTCTTTGCCCTTCACCTAGAATGGTATAAGCAGGACCTGGCTCAACAAAAGCGTGCAATTGCCCTAGTGCAACGACCTCTTCACGTGTATCGCGGGACTGCCAATAAAACTTAGGGAAAAGTGGTTGTGCATCAAGCCAATCAATAAATGAGAAATTGGGTTTCTCGCTAAGGGGCTCGACCAGACGTGTTTGATTGCCTTCCGATTGCTGAACTCGCTCGATAATTCTCTTTACGGCTTGATGGAACTGTGACAAATCAACCTCGTTGTATGTGAGGATAAATGGTAACTGACGGCTACTCTAAGTTTAGACCCAAAGCAAATCAAGGTCGTATGCGATCTTTTGCAAAATCCTGTGATAGCAAGCGAGCAAAACTTAACCAGCAGACAGATTATTTACAGATATATATTCTAATAAAAAACAAATTATTGTATTTTAATAAAGAAATTAACGAATTTTTAGGAATTAAACAATGCAAAATATCGGGATGTCGTCAAAACTCGACAATGTCTGCTACGACATTAGGGGGCCTGTACTCAAACATGCTAAGCGCATGGAGGAAGAAGGGCATAAAATCCTAAAGCTAAACATTGGTAACCCTGCCCCATTTGGTTTTGACGCCCCTGATGAGATTTTAGTCGACGTAATTCGTAATCTGCCGACTTCTCAAGGCTATTGTGATTCCAAAGGTATTTACTCTGCTCGTAAAGCTGTGGTCCAACACTATCAGCGTAAAGGTATACGCTCGCTAGATGTCGAAGATGTGTATGTAGGTAACGGCGTGTCTGAGTTGATCGTAATGGCCATGCAAGCGCTATTAAACAATGGCGACGAAATGCTGATCCCAGCACCAGACTATCCGTTATGGACAGCTTCAGTTGCACTATCTGGTGGTAAGCCGGTTCATTATCTATGTGATGAAGAGGCTGACTGGTACCCAGACCTTGAAGACATCAAAAAGAAAATCACACCAAAGACACGTGGCATTGTTCTGATCAACCCGAACAACCCGACAGGTGCGGTATACAGCCGTGACTTCCTACTTGAAGTGATTGAGATAGCACGCCAGCACAAACTGATCATTTTCGCAGATGAGATCTACGACAAAGTGTTGTACGACGGTGCAACCCATACCTCAGTCGCCACACTCACTGAAGACGTGCTAGTCATGACATTCAATGGCCTTTCAAAAGCCTACCGTGTTTGTGGTTTCCGTGGTGGCTGGATGTTCCTAACGGGGCCTAAACATCTGGCTCAAGGGTACGTGAATGGCTTGGAGCTGCTTTCATCGATGCGTTTATGTGCAAACGTACCAATGCAACATGCCATTCAAACCGCGTTAGGTGGGTACCAGAGTATCAATGAACTGATTTTACCTGGCGGACGCTTATTAGAGCAGCGCAACCGAGCGTATGAACTGATCAATCAAATTCCTGGTGTTTCTTGTGTCAAACCTAAGGGTGCGATGTACCTCTTCCCGAAAATCGACACTAAAATGTACAACATCAAGAACGATCAGCAGATGGTTTTAGATTTCTTAAAACAAGAGAAGGTCTTACTGGTGCAAGGTTCTGGTTTTAACTGGCCAAAACCAGACCACTTCCGCATCGTGACACTACCGCACGTTGAAGATCTAGAAATCGCCATTGGACGTTTTGAAAGATTCCTATCAACCTACAGCCAGTAATGAATCACTGGTAGTAATTAGTGCTGATCTCTCATATGCTTAGAGGAACTCCTAGTGAGTTCCTTTTTTACACCAGAAACGGAGAAAGCCATGAAAGAAAGCCATTTTTTCGCCCACCTGGCTCGAATGAAGCTGATCCAACGCTGGCCTTTAATGCGGTCCGTCTCACCAGAAAACGTTTCAGAGCATAGCTTACAAGTTGCTTTTGTCGCTCATGCCCTTGCCCTAATTAAAAACAAAAAGTTCGGCGGTAACCTTAATCCAGAGCGCATCGCGATTCTTGCCATGTACCATGACTCCAGTGAAGTATTAACGGGTGATCTTCCGACTCCAGTGAAGTATTACAACCCTGAAATTGCCAAAGAATATAAGAAGATAGAATCAGCAGCGGAGCAAAAATTACTCTCAATGTTACCGGAAGAGTTCCAAGATGATTTTGCTCCCTATCTTCTTTCTCACTCTGCACACGAAGAGGACGCAAAAATCGTTAAGCAAGCCGATTCCATCTGTGCCTATTTAAAATGTCTTGAAGAACTAAGCGCCGGTAACCATGAGTTCGCTCTGGCAAAAAAACGCTTAGACGTCACTTTGCAAGAACGCAAAACGCCTGAAATGGATTACTTTCTCAATACCTTTGCCCCAAGTTTCGAATTATCGTTAGATGAAATCAGTTAGCTTACGGAGATAATCGTGTCGTTTGAATTACACCCGCAATGGCAAGAGCGCCATGATGATGAGCATAAAATCCGTCGAGACGACCATCGGAGCCCGTACCAACGAGACCGAGCACGCATTCTTCACTCGGCTGCATTTCGACGCCTACAAGCAAAAACCCAAGTACACGGCAATAGCTTGGAAGACTTTCACCGCAGTCGGTTAACACACTCCTTAGAAGCGTCGCAACTCGGGACCGGTATCGTCGCCCAGTTAAAGAAAAAACAACCAGAGTTCCGTGAACTATTACCATCAGACAGCTTAATTGATTCATTATGTTTGGCTCACGACATCGGGCATCCTCCATACGGTCATGGGGGAGAAGTCGCTCTAAACTACGTAATGCGCGAACATGGCGGCTTCGAGGGGAACGCCCAAACCTTTCGTATCGTCACTAAGTTAGAGCCTTATACCGAGCATTTCGGAATGAATTTATCACGCCGCACACTGCTTGGTTTGATTAAGTACCCTGCCCTCATTAGTCAAACACGCTCCGTCAAGTTGCCTCAACCAGCCGAGCATCAACGTAAACTAAAAGCAAAAGATTGGAGCCCAGCTAAAGGCATTTATGATTGTGATAAAGACTTATTTGATTGGGTAATTGCACCGCTTTCTGACAACGACAAGGCATTGCTTAGTCTGATGCGTTCAACGCCAGAATCGGAGTTTGAGCACAGTAAAACGCGTTTTAAATCACTCGATTGCTCAATCATGGAGTTAGCAGATGATATCGCCTACGGTGTTCATGATTTAGAAGATGCAATCGTACTTGGTATGGTGACACGTCAGCAATGGCAAGAAGGCGCAGCAAGTCAATTAGTGGACTGTGGCGACCCGTGGTTTGAAGCTCATATCGATTCCATCGGACAGATGCTATTTAGCGGTAAGCACCATGAGCGGAAAGATGCCATCGGTGGTATGGTTAACGCGCTACTGACCAGCATTTCAATCAAAGCGGTGGATGAGCCGTTTAATAACCCGTTACTGTCTTGGAATGCGTGTTTAGAACCACAGATGGCACGTGCACTTGACGTACTCAAGCACTTTGTCAGCACCTTCGTTATCCAAGTCCCGCAGGTCCAGATCGTTGAGTATAAGGGTCAGCAAATTATTATGGATATTTTTGAAGCGTTAACAGCAGACCCAGAGCGATTACTACCCGTTCATACAAAAGATCTGTGGTGTCAGGCGAAGAGCGAGAGCAATAAGATGAGGGTCATCGCCGATTATATTTCTGCAATGACCGATGGTCACGCGCAAAAGCTACACCGCCAACTTTTCTCTTCCATCGTTCTTTAGTAACACTCAACCTTTCAAGTAATTCTTTTCAAAAACGCCCGGAGGCATCTGGGCGATTTGGAATTCGATCATCTTTTCAAAGGCACGCATCAGCGGTGTAAAGTCTCGCTCGGGTTCAAGCAAGCGAAGCGAATGATAACCAGCCTCGACTGTCGATAAGCTATTCTCAGAGGGCGCCTTACGAATGGTGTAGTGCCCTTGTAGTTGCTTAGGCAACTGCACGGTTGGGAATGAATGTAAGTTGCTTGAGAGTTGCCACATTTTGTACGCTTTTTTCCACGTACCATCGAGCAAAATCAAACGTATTTTCTTAGATACACTATGACTCGCTTGAGTGATTTCAGAAATGCATCGTGACTCTTCTGATGGGTAAAGAACAAAATGTTGATATGACTTATCCGCTAATAAGTGATTTAAGACATCATCACAAGAAAAGTCCTCTCCTATCAAACAAATACAGTTATCTAAACTCAAATTGAGAATCCGTGCCGTACCAAGCGGACGATGTTCTTCACTCGTGTGCTGAAGAATGATAAGTTCTACCTCGCTTGCCAGCGGTACAATCCATTGGCAAATACACGCTTTTTGCGATTTTCCACAACGAGAACAATAACGAGACATAGAGTGAACCTTTATACCTTGCTGAGTATTATCAGCGTGATCTGTTTGATACTTCAATTTGAACCAATGGCAAGCCTAACCGAGTGGCACAGCTACAATATACGCCATGGTGAATGGTGGCGAATCGTAACAGGAAATCTCACACATACCAACTTTGCGCACTTAGGAATGAACCTCGCCGGATTGTGGATCATTACTTTTATTTTTCGCCCAAGCACTCGTAACTTCCTTATCGTTTTTTCAATCTTATGTGCATGTGTTGGTGCGCTGAATTTGTTTACCAACATGTCGGTATACGTGGGTTTATCCGGCGTATTACACGGATTGTTTGGATTTTGGGCGCTCAGAGAAGTCTTTGAAAGCAGAAGAAGCAGTGTGTTGTTAGTCGGAGGGCTAATCGCCAAAGTAGCATGGGAGCAGGTCTATGGCCCATCCAGCAGTACTGCTGAGCTTATCGGTGCAAACGTTGCTATTGATGCTCATATGTTTGGCGCACTCGGTGGGTTAGTAATGGCTTTACTGGAAAAAGGCCTTCGCCGTCGTTTATTCGGATAAAAAATCCCGAACCACGAAAGAGGAGCTGGTTCGGGAAAGCAGTAATAGGGAAACAGATATTGTTCTGAATTCAGACTCAATATCTGCAATACATCAAGCTACAGTAAAATGCGGTCTTCGTTTTTCTTAACTGTCGCTTCACCTATGCCTTTTACGCTCTTCAAATCTGCTGCCGTTTTAAAAGGGCCATGTTCCTCGCGGTAGTCCACTATACTCTGCGCTTTCTTCTCACCTATACCTTTCAACATGGTCGCAATTTCTTCAGCAGTGGCCGTGTTGATATTTACAGTAATTTCAATTCCTTCATATTTGTCAGTGGCTGAATCCGCAGCCATGCTAAAAGGTGCAAAAACAAATAAGCACAATGTCAAAATCCATTTCATATTGAACATACAATCTCCAAAATAGTAGGCTAAAAACAGTCATCGAGAGCGAGTCACTATCAAGTTTGCAATGGAAAGCAATATGGTTATGCATTTAACAAACTGAGATGACCCGGAATTCACAACGGCCGCTATCACTTAAACGCGCACTAATTTAAGTAATGCCTATTGATGATTGAAGTTCATAAAGACAAAAATAAAACGGACCGCTTATGCGGTCCGTTTTATTCAACATACAAATTACACTAATTGTGCTTAGTTGCTCACAACAAAGTACTCAATGTCAGTATTTGCACGCAGTACGGCTAGTACAGATGATAAGTCTTGCTGAGAAGATGCACGCTGCATTTGCATCGCAACTTGATCTTCTAACTCACTATCTAGCTCTGCGTTTACAGCATCAAGCTCGATGATAATGATGTTACCTTCAAGATCTTTAGACTGACCGTATACTGGTTTACCATCGACTGGTTTTGCCATCGCGAATACCGTTGTTGCCAACGGAGAACGACGATCTACTGTCTCTTGTTCACCAAAGGCAAGATTGTTTTCAGCAAGCACGTTCGTCTTACCTTCTTTCAATGCCGCAACGACTTGTGTTCCAAGCTCCATCGCTTCTTGCTCACCTTTAACACGAGATAGCTCTGCAACAACCTGATCTTTCACTTCTTCTAGTGGAAGAACTGTCTCGTCACGCGCATCTTCAACACGAACAACGATAATATGCTCAGGCGCAACTTCGATAGCTTCAGAGTTTAGGCCATCTTCTTTAACTTCAGGACTCAGGATAGCTTGCATTACAGCAGGGCTACGAAGCACTTCAGGTGCATCAACCTGAGAAATAAAGTCCGTTGTCTTCACTTCTTGGTTAACCGCTTGAGAAGCATCATACAATGAGTCTGGGTATTCAAACGCTACGCGCTCAAGCTCATTTTGCAACTCGTAGAATTGATCGATAGCTTGTTGGTCAACCATCTCTTGTTTGATTTCAGCAGCGACTTCTTCAAATGGCTTCGCCACAGAATCTTTTAGCTCTTCAAGCTTGATAATGTGATAGCCAAAGTCCGACTTTACTAGACCCGACGTATCGCCAGGATTCTTCAGTGCGAATGCCGCTTCTTCAAAAGCAGGGTCCATCACATCACGCTCGATCCAACCTAAGTCACCACCGTTTTCAGCGCTGCCAAAATCGTCAGATTTCTCTTGAGCAAGCGTCGCAAAATCTGCACCCGCGTTTAGCTCATCTAGGATAGCTTGCGCTTTTGCTTCATCGTCCCCTTCTACAAGAATGTGAGCGACACGTCGTTGCTCTTCTGAAGAGTATTTGTTTAAGTGCTCGTCGTAGTACTTTTTCACCTCAGCATCAGAAACATTAACTTGTTCCTTTAGCGCTTCAGCTGACAGTTCGATGTAAGAGACTTTAACCTGCTCTGGGCGTGTAAAGTTGTCTGGGTTTGCTTTGTAGTACTCTTGAATTTCTTCGTCGGTCAATTCAATATTTTTCGCGAACTCCGCTAAGTCGATCTGAATCGTGCGAATATCACGAGTTTGAGTGAACAGCTTGCCTTCTGCTTGTACTTCGCCCGGCAGAATAAATTCACTGTTTTGTAGCGCATTCAGCAGTTGCTCACGAACCAATTCACGACGCATGTACTCAGCAAAAGAGTCTGGCGAAAAGCCTGCACGACGCAAAGAAGCTTGATAGATCTCTTGATCAAACTGACCATTAGATTGGAACTGAGGCATGTCTAGAATCATGCTACGCACTTGAGTGTCGCTGATTCGCAGACCCAAAGCTTCAGCTTGTTGGTCAAGCAACACGTCATTGATCATTCGATCTAAAACGGATTTGCGGAAAGATTCAACATATGCAGGGTCAGCCAGCATTTGAGAGAAGTAGTCACCCAACTGAGCTTGCATACGGTTACGCTCATTTTGGTATGCCATCTCGAACTCACCACGAGGAATCTCAGTGTTACCGACTTTCGCTGCAGAGTTGTTGCTACCACCAACGATGTAACTACCTACACCTGCAAATACGAAAGACAGGATGATAAGTCCAAGGATAATTTTGACCGCGATGCTATTCACGCCTTCGCGTAGTCGATCCATCATAATTTAACTGCTCTCCACAATTGAAGCCTACTGCTTCTATCTAATAGAAATAATGGCGCAATAATATCAGAAAAAGAAATGCGCATCAGTATGATGCGCATAATTTAAGAAAGTTCGGCTCGAAGTTTGTAAATTTTTGTTCGAAACTTATTGTTTGAGCAAAAGTTAAGCAAATGGCCGGTTACAGAAATAACGCCGTGATTAGTTACAAGCGTCTTTCAGTGCTTTACCAGCTTTGAAAGCTGGTACTTTTGCTTCTGCGATTTGGATTTCTTCACCAGTTTTTGGGTTACGCCCAGTACGTGCAGCACGAGTGCGAACGCTGAATGTACCAAAGCCAACTAGAGCGACTTGATCACCAGATTGAAGAGTTCCGCTTACTGCTTCGATGAATGCATCTAGAGCACGACCCGCTGACGCTTTAGAAATATCTGCATTTTCTGCGATTTGTTCTACTAACTGAGTTTTATTCACTGTAATTTCCCCTTTGTGTCATCTGTGATTATTTTTGTGATGACTTTCGTTCCATTGTTAAGAAAATATGCTCCACCCCTTATTCATCAAGGGCTGGCAGCTATCGAAACTAACTTAGCGCCCAAAAAAAACGCTGACAAGCCTTTTTGGGCTTATCAGCGTAAACTTTTACTTATTTTTGCTACACATCACTATTTTTGAGACTCAAACTCAACGCCCGTCGGGTCTCGCTCTAGTGCGACTTTCAGTACTTCATCAATCCACTGTACAGGGATAACTTCCAGATCAGCGATAACATTATCAGGAATCTCTTCCAAATCACGCTCGTTATCTTTTGGAATTAGCACTGTCTTAATGCCACCACGGTGTGCCGCAAGTAACTTCTCTTTTAGGCCGCCGATAGGTAGAACCTCACCACGCAGTGTGATTTCACCCGTCATCGCTACTTCTGCTTTCACAGGGTTGCCTGTCAGAGAAGAAACCAATGCTGTACACATTGCTGTACCCGCACTTGGGCCATCTTTTGGTGTCGCGCCTTCCGGGACGTGTACGTGAATATCTTTCTTCTCGTAGAAGTCAGTATTGATACCTAGCTTTTCTGCACGAGAGCGAACCACTGTCATTGCTGCTTGGATAGACTCTTGCATCACATCACCAAGAGAACCCGTTTGTGTTAGCTTACCTTTACCTGGCATTGATTGAGTTTCAATCGTTAATAGATCGCCACCCACTTCGGTCCAAGCTAGACCAGTTACTTGACCAATTCGGTTACTTTCATCCGCTTTACCGTAATCGAAACGTTGAACACCTAAGTACTCTTTTAGGTTGTCCATCGTTACCGTTACTGACTTGATGTCCTTATCCAGCAAGATGTTCTTCACTGCTTTACGGCAGATCTTAGAAATCTCACGCTCTAAGTTACGGACACCCGCTTCACGCGTGTAGTAACGAATGATGCCAATAATCGCAGAATCTTCAATGACGATCTCATCCGCTTTCAAGCCATTACGCTTCACTTGTTTATCAACAAGGTGACGTTTTGCAATGTTCAGCTTCTCGTCTTCGGTGTAACCAGATAAACGAATAACTTCCATACGGTCTAACAATGGACCCGGGATGTTCATCGAGTTCGATGTCGCAACAAACATAACGTCAGAGAGATCGTAATCCACTTCTAAGTAGTGATCGTTGAACGAGTTATTCTGTTCAGGATCAAGGACTTCTAGTAGAGCCGATGCCGGATCACCACGCATATCTGAAGACATTTTGTCGATTTCGTCCAATAAGAACAGCGGGTTTTTCACACCAACTTTCGACATTTTCTGGATCAATTTGCCTGGTAATGAGCCGATATAAGTACGACGATGACCACGAATTTCCGCTTCATCACGCACACCACCCAACGCCATACGAACATACTTACGGCCAGTAGCTGAAGCAATTGAACGACCAAGAGACGTTTTACCTACACCAGGAGGACCAACAAGACAAAGGATAGGACCTTTTAGCTTGTTGATACGGTTTTGAACCGCCAGGTATTCAAGGATACGTTCTTTGACGCGTTCTAGACCGTAGTGATCTTCATTAAGAACCTCTTCTGCTTTCGCTAAGTTTTTCTTAACTTTTGAGCGCTTAGCCCAAGGAACGCTGACCATCCAATCGATGTAGCTACGAACCACTGTTGCTTCAGCAGACATTGGAGACATCATCTTAAGCTTTTGCAGCTCTTGCTCTGTCTTTTCACGTGCCTCTTGAGGCATTTTTGATTCGTCAATCTTCTTCTGTAGCGTTTCGAACTCGTCTGGTGCGTCTTCCATCTCACCAAGTTCTTTCTGAATCGCTTTCATTTGCTCATTCAGATAGTACTCACGCTGAGATTTTTCCATTTGCTTTTTAACGCGACCACGAATTCGTTTTTCAACTTGCAGCAAGTCGATCTCTGATTCCATCTGACCCATCAGGAATTCCAGACGCTCAGTAACGTCAACAATTTCAAGCACTTGCTGCTTATCCACCAACTTCAACGGCATATGAGCCGCGATGGTATCCGCTAAGCGTGCAGCTTCGTCGATACCATTAAGTGACGTTAGCACTTCTGGTGGAATCTTCTTGTTTAGCTTAATGAACCCTTCAAACTGATTAATCGCGCTGCGCACAATCACTTCTTGCTCACGCTCATCCAATTCTGGCGTAACAACAAATTCAGCTTCCGCTAAGAAGAAGTCACTCTCTTTAAAGTGATTGATTTTTGCTCGCTGCTGGCCTTCGACCAATACTTTTACTGTGCCATCCGGAAGCTTCAAGAGCTGGAGAATGGTGGCTACCGTACCTACGTCAAATAGGTCGTCAACCGTAGGCTCGTCAGTATCCGCTTGCTTTTGTGCCACAAGAAGAACTTGTTTGTTGGTTTCCATCGCCGTTTCTAGACAGCTAATCGATTTCTCACGACCAACAAACAATGGAATAACCATGTGTGGGTAGACCACTACGTCACGTAGAGGTAGTACCGGGATCTCGATACGCTCGGAACGTTCCAAGTTCATATAATTCTCTCTTCCGCTTTCACGTTTAACGTATTACTTAAGGCAGTATATGGGGGCTAATTGTTTGGATTCAATAAGAGAAATAAAAAAAGGAGGTAATTACTTACCTCCTTTTTCATTATGGCTGAATTTACTCTGCTCCAGCTGCCTGATTGTCTGCGTTACTGTAAATAAGCAGTGGCTCTGACTCGCCATTAATGACGGACTCATCAATCACGACTTTACTAACGTCTGTTGCAGATGGTAATTCGTACATGGTTTCAAGTAGCACGCCTTCAAGAATCGAGCGTAAGCCACGAGCACCTGTTTTACGCTCCATTGCTTTTTTCGCGATAGCGCGCAGCGCATCTTCACGGAATTCAAGTTCAGCGTTTTCCAGCTCAAACAATGCTGCATATTGCTTGGTCAGTGCGTTCTTCGGTTCACATAGGATCTGAATCAATGCTTCTTCATCAAGCTCAGTCAGTGTTGTTGTTACAGGTAGACGACCAATGAATTCTGGAATGAGGCCGTACTTCACTAAGTCTTCAGGTTCAACTTGAGTAAATAGCTCACCTACTGTCTTCGATTCATTCTTCGAACGAACTTCAGCACCAAAGCCAATACCTGTACCTGTTGCAACACGCTGCTCAATCACTTTGTCTAAGCCAGCAAAAGCACCACCACAGATGAACAGGATCTTAGATGTGTCCACTTGTAGGAATTCTTGCTGAGGATGCTTACGACCACCTTGAGGTGGAACCGATGCAACCGTACCTTCGATAAGTTTTAGTAGCGCCTGCTGAACACCTTCACCAGATACGTCACGCGTAATAGATGGGTTTTCAGCTTTGCGTGAAATCTTATCAATTTCATCAATGTAAACGATGCCGCGTTCCGCTTTAGCTACATCGTAATCACATTTTTGCAGAAGCTTTTGGATGATGTTTTCAACGTCTTCACCTACGTAACCGGCTTCGGTTAGTGTCGTCGCGTCTGCCATTGTAAATGGCACATCCAAGAATCGAGCTAATGTCTCCGCAAGTAGTGTTTTACCGCTACCTGTAGGACCAATTAGAAGGATGTTACTCTTACCAAGCTCCACACCTTCGCTCGTTGTATCACCATTGCGTAAACGCTTGTAGTGGTTATATACCGCAACTGCGAGCACTTTTTTCGCGTAATCTTGCCCGATCACATAGTCATCAAGGTGTTCACGGATCTGTTTTGGCGTTGGTAACGCTTCAGATTCTTTCTTAGGGAGAACATCCTTGATTTCTTCGCGAATAATATCGTTACATAAGTCGACACACTCGTCGCAAATGTACACTGACGGACCTGCGATTAGCTTGCGAACTTCGTGCTGACTTTTGCCGCAGAAAGAACAGTACAGCAATTTACCGCTGCCACTTTCTTTGCTTTTATCTGTCATTCGCTAACCTCTTAGCCTTTACTCTTCATGAATGAGTGTATATCAATTTTTGCCAAAATGCGCTGGCAAATTACTCGCCACGGTGGCTTAACACTGCATCCACGATACCGTATTCCACAGCCTGCTCTGATGACATGAAGTTATCACGATCAGTATCGCGCTCAATGACTTCAAGAGGTTGGCCTGTATGTTCTGCTAACAACTTGTTTAGCTTCTGTTTAATCGTCAGGATTTCCTGAGCATGGATTTGGATATCAGAAGCTTGACCCTGGAAACCACCCAATGGTTGGTGGATCATTACACGAGAGTTAGGCAGTACGTAACGCTTACCTGGCGCACCACCTGCAAGCAGGAAGGCACCCATTGAACATGCTTGACCCATACATACTGTGCTCACATTTGGCTTAATGAACTGCATGGTGTCGTAAATAGACATACCTGCTGTTACGCTGCCGCCTGGTGAGTTGATGTATAGGAAAATATCTTTATCTGGATTTTCAGATTCTAGGAAAAGTAGCTGAGCCACGACAAGGTTTGCCATGTGGTCTTCCACTTGACCCGTTAAAAAAATCACGCGCTCTTTCAGCAGACGTGAGTAGATGTCGTAAGAACGTTCGCCTCGGGAAGTTTGTTCAACCACCATTGGTACTAGCGCGTCCATAATTGGCGACATTGCATTTTTTTCTTGGTAGCTCATATTCTTATGTCCCTAAAATAAATGGCCCGGATGATGACTATCATACGGACCATTGTTAGCAGAATAGTTAACGTTAAGTCAACCTTCTACGCAAGATATTGCTTATTAAGCAGCAGGTTGTTGTTGGTTAAGTAGCTCGTTGAAGCCTACTTCTTTCTCAGAAACCTGTGCTTTAGCGATGATCGCGTCGATTGCTTGCTCTTCTAGAGCTACGTTGCGCATGTTGTTCATCATTTCTTCGTTTTGCTCGTAGTAAGCAATAACTTCTGATGGATCTTCGTATGCAGTAGCCATTTCTTCGATTAGCGCTTTAACTTTCTCGTCGTCCGCTTTTAGCTCTTCAGATTTGATTACTTCACCTAGTAGAAGACCAACAACTACGCGACGTTTAGCTTGTTCTTCGAACAGTTCACGTGGAAGCTGAGCAGCAGCTTCTGGGTTACCACCGAAGCGTTGTGCAGCTTGTTGACGTAGAACTTGGATTTCTTGCTCGATAAGCGCTGATGGTACGTTGATGTCGTTTTGCTCAACTAGACCGTCAATCGCTTGCTCTTTGATGCGGTTCTTAACAGCTTGCTTAAGTTCGCGTTCCATGTTCTTACGAACTTCAGCTTTAAGTGCTTCAACACCACCTTCAACAACACCGAACTTAGCAACGAACTCGTCGTTTAGTTCTGGTAGTTCACGAGCTTCAACTTTGTTCACTTTGATTGCGAACTTAGCTGCTTTACCTTTTAGGTTTTCAGCGTGGTAATCTTCTGGGAAAGTCACGTCGATGTCGAATTCCATACCAGCAGTTTTACCTGCGATACCGTCTTCGAAACCAGGGATCATGCGACCAGCACCCATTTCTAGAGGGAAGTTCTCAGCTTTACCACCTTCGAACTCTTCACCGTCGATAGAGCCAACGAAGTCAATGCTTACGCGTTTGCCATCTTCTGCTGCTTCTTCAACTTCAACCCAAGTTGCTTGTTGCTTACGTAGAGTATCGATCATCTCTTCTACGTCTGCATCTTTAACTTCTGTTAGTGGTTTTTCAACAGTGATGCTCTCTAGGCCTTTAAGCTCAACTTCTGGGTAAACTTCAAAAGTTGCAGTGAAAACTAGGTCTGAACCTTCTTTGTTCTCTACAGGAGCGAAAGTTGGAGCGCCAGCTGGGTTGATTTTCTCTTTAACGATAGCTTCGATGAAGTGGCGTTGCATTACTTCACCAAGAACGTCTTGACGTACTGCTTTGCCGTACATCTTAGCAACCATTTTTAGAGGCACTTTACCCTTACGGAAACCATCGAAACGACGGTTTTTAGCGATGTTGCGTAGTTCAGCTGTTACAGCGTCTTCGATGTTTGCAGCTGGAACAGTAATGTTTAGACGGCGCTCTAGGCCCTCTAGCGTTTCAACAGTAACTTGCATTATATATAAACCTCTAAAGTGGCTCGGTTTTCCGAGCGTATGAGCGAAACTCAGAGGAGCTTACGCTTCATCCTTGTGTAGTGTTCTGTCCGAACACCTAATTTAAAATCGAGTATCGATACTGGTTGTCAGTACCGGACTAATCAGTGATATCTTCGATAAAATAACCAAAGGTATCTCCTATTAGCCTCAGGACAGAATTTTTAGACGCGACATTCTAGCGATCTGTCGCAACCCTGTCGAGCCAATAGCCACTATGTGGACATTGTCTGCGCTAAATTCTCGAATGCTGACCCATTTTTTCTTCAAAAATGCGATTCAGACACCGTCTAAGCATCGCCAGCATATCTAGAATGGGGACAATAGCGACTTTTTCAAGAGAATCGACCGGTTTTTTTATCGAAAAGCCTAAAAAGAGATCTTGCTCTTGTTTTACTCCACAGAGTTGAAAACTAAATCCCTAATCCTTCCTACAAACTATTAACATTTTCTTACGTGACCAAAGGAAGTTGTAAGGAGTGTAAGGATGTCGCAAAAAAAACGGATTCTGCTGACATTTTTTGCTTTCTATTTCCTGTGCGCAATTATCGGTGGCCATTGGGTTTGGCAGACCAGTTATCAATCTCTACTTGATAAACACCAATCACAGCTTGAGCAATTTTCTGGCCATATAAAAAATAAACTCGATAAGTACGCCCATATCCCAAATCTTCTCGCTAAAGATGATCCACTTTATCAAGCGCTTCTGCACCCCAACAACAGTGCGCAACTGGAAATCACTAATCGGTATTTAGAATCCGTTAATGGCGTGATTGAAGCAGCGGATACGTACTTAATCGATCAATGGGGTACAACGATCGCGGCCAGCAACTGGCGTAAACAGCGCTCCTTTATCGGGCGAAATTTTGCATTTCGCCCTTATTTCAAACAAGCCATTGTAGGCAAAAGAAGCCAATACTACGCACTGGGCTCAACATCTGGTAAACGTGGCTACTACTATTCTTATCCCATCATATACGCTGGCGGTGTACTTGGTGTCGTCGTGGTGAAGATGGACCTAAGTAAGATAGAGGACAACTGGCAGCAACCAAACAGTGTTTTTGTCGCCAGCGACCCATACGGAATTGTTTTCATGAGTAGCCGAAGTGAATGGCTACTCAAAAGCTTACAACCACTGACAAAAAAAGAGAAAAAGCAAGTTTGGGCAAGCCAACAATATCTTGATGCGCCAATTGAAACGCTTGGATTAGTGGGTAGTTTGGACGAGGTGCATTCTGAGCTTAAACAGGGTTACCCATACAATAAAGGAACCTTGGTGGTCTCTTCGCTGCCCCTTCCCGAACTCAAACTGACAATTCGTGTGCTGTCTCCTAAACAGTCGATCGTTTGGTTCACCATGGGTTACATCTTTGTACTCACTCTAGCATTCATGGTTTTGTTTTTAATTGGTCAGCTTATCTATCACCGTCAACAGCGTCACTTGCAACTTGAACGAATTCAACAAGAAGCAAATCAAAAGTTGGAATATCAAGTCATGGCACGGACTGCCGAGTTGCAAGCGGAGATCGCACAGCGTATCGATACCGAGCAAACTTTACGCGTTACTCAAGATGAATTGGTGCAAGCAGCGAAACTCGCGGTGTTAGGACAAATGTCGGCCAGTATCAGCCATGAACTGAATAATCCACTTGCAGCAATTCGTAGCTTTGCGGAGAACGGCAAGCTGTTTCTAAAAAAAGAAAAATATGAGCGAGTGGAAGATAATCTCACTCGCATTTCTGCTCTCACTGACCGTATGGCAAATATCAGTCAGCAACTTCGCTCTTTCGCCAAAAAAACCAGTGGTGACGAGTTGGCTCAATCTCGATTGTTCCCTGTGATAGCCTCTGTAAAAGAACTGATGAAGCCCGCATTTAAATCAGGGCGCGTCACGTTAGAAACAAATTTGCCAGAGCATGATGTTGAAGTGCAGATCAATATTATTCAACTGGAGCAAGTGTTGGTCAATTTACTGACTAATGCGATAGAAGCACTCAAAGAACAACAAGACAAACAGGTAGAATTATCTGTAGAACACGATGAGCACACTGATTTAGTTTGGATTCATGTTGATGATAATGGCCCAGGACTTGGCTCTTTCTCACTTTCTGATTTATGTGAGCCGTTTCTAACCACTAAACTGAACGGTTTAGGTTTGGGTCTCTCTATCTCGCAACAAATCTTAGCCAGTATGAATGGAAAATTATGTGCCCATAATCGAGAACAAGGCGGCGCTCGATTCTCATTGTGTTTACCTATCACTTCTTACAACACTGAACCATCAAAAGGATAAGATCATGTGTCAGGTGTTTTTTATTGATGATGAGGCCGATCTCAGACTCGCTATAGAACAGACCTTTGAACTTGCGGATATCGACGCCAAGTTTTTTGTGGATGCAGAGTCGGCTTTAATAGCGATGCAGCAAGGAGAAGAAGCTGGCGTCGTGGTCACTGATATCTGTTTACCGGGCATTTCTGGTATGGATATGCTAACAACTTTGACTCAACGCGATGCAAACTTACCCGTCATCATGATCACTGGACACGGTGATATTTCCATGGCAGTGCAAGCCCTTCATCAAGGCGCTTACGACTTTATTGAGAAACCTTTTGCGCCAGAGCATTTGGTTGAAACGGTTAAGCGGGCGATTGAGAAGCGCAAACTAACCAATGAAAATGAAAAACTGCGCCTGTCACTTAAAGCCAGTAAAACCCTTGGTCCACGAGTTATTGGTGAAACCTCTAGCATCCAAATATTACGAGAGACCATCACCCAAATCGCCGATACCGACGCCGATATTTTATTGTTTGGTGAAACCGGTACAGGGAAAGAGTTAATCGCTCGTTCTTTACATGAGCAAAGCTCTCGCCGGAACCAAAACTTTGTCGCCGTAAATTGTGGAGCGGTTCCAGAGAACTTAATTGAGAGTGAACTCTACGGCCATGAAAAAGGCGCATTCACTGGCGCCGAAAGCCGTCGTATCGGTAAATTTGAGTTTGCACAAGGCGGCACACTTTTCTTGGATGAGATCGAGTCGATGCCTATCCAAGCCCAAATTCGTTTATTGAGGGTATTACAAGAGCGCGTGATTGAGCGTGTCGGTTCAAATGAATTATTGCCTTTAGATATTCGAGTGATTGCCGCAACAAAGGTCGATTTAAAACACGCAGCTGAAGAAGGTACTTTCCGTCAGGATCTCTATTATCGGCTCAATGTCGTGACCTTGGATCTCCCGCCACTACGCGAACGAAAAGAAGACATTCCAGCCCTCTTTCACCACTTTCTGTTGGTAGCAGCTTCACGTTATGGCAAAAGCTCACCTAGCTTGTCACCCCAAGATCTAGCGCAACTGATGAGCCATGACTGGCCTGGCAATGTTCGAGAACTCAGAAATGCCGCAGAGCGTTTTGTGCTATTGGGTAAGTTAATTCAGTTGGGAGAATCAAACCCAGTCGCTAAGTCTTCCTCAAGCCTTGCAGAGCAAGTGGCGGAGTTTGAGAGAGCAGCCATTGAAGGCGCTTTATTAGAAAACAACGGTAGTATTAAACAGACAATGTGCCAATTGAATGTGCCAAGAAAAACCCTTTACGACAAGATGCAGCGCTACCAAATAAATAAAGACCTTTACAAATAAAACACGTTCAAATAGCTGGCATTATATTCAACTTGAATCATAATTTTTAACAACGGGTTTATCATGGTTGTTATAGATATGAACGAAAAAGTGAGAATACCGATTGTTACAGATACCGTGCTCGTAGACGGTTGCTATCAAGAAGAGAGAAGATTCGGTGAAGAGCGTCGTAAAAATAAAAAGAGGTGGCGACACTATGAACGTCGAATTAATTCAGACCCGCGCAAAACTTGTTACAAGTCAATAGACGAAGAGGTGTGAATTCTCACACCTCTTTCTACTTTCTGGCTTCCATTACTTGGTAATGATCTCCGGCCCCATCAAGGTAGTAGGCAACCAAGTCGAAACCCATGGTACATATGTGACGATAATTAGGAACAAGAACATCACTCCAACCCAGGGTAATGCTGCCTTCACTACGTTCATCATCGACATTTTGGCAACACCAGCGGTCACAAATAAGTTAAGACCCACGGGCGGCGTTATCATTCCTATCTCCATATTCACCACCATCATTATGCCCAAATGAATTGGATCTATACCTAATGCAATCGCAATTGGGAACACGAGCGGCGCAACAATGATCAACAAGCCTGATGGCTCCATGAACTGACCACCAATCAGCAACAAGACGTTCACCACAATCAAAAAAGTGATTGGTCCGAGACCAGCCGAGAGCATCGACTCGGTGATCATTTGCGGGATGCGTTCTTCCGTTAAAACATGCTTCAAAATTAAGGCATTAGCAATGATGAACAGCAGCATGATGGTGAGTTTGCCCGCTTCATACAGGGTGTGTTTGGTGTCTTTATGAACAAAGGTTTGGAAGATTTTAACGAGCGCAGGTTTAGTGTTTTTCTTGTCTGCAAATGCCCCCATGTCTTTGTATACAAAGTTAGCAATAAAGAACGAGTACACAGCAGCGACCGCAGCGGCTTCTGTCGGCGTAAAGATACCGCCATAGATACCACCAAGAATGATGACGACCAACAACAAGCCCCAGCTTGCATCCTTGGCGGCATCAAAGGTTTCTTTCCAACCGACAAAAGGTTGTTTTGGAAGGTTCTTGATTCTCGCGGCAATGTAAATCGCGATCATCAACATGACACCCGCCAGCAAACCGGGAATCACACCACCAAGGAACATACGTCCAACTGACACATCCGTTGCGGCTGCATACACCACCATCACAATCGAAGGTGGGATCAAAATCCCTAGCGTACCTGCGTTACAAATTACCCCAGAAGCAAACTCTTTTGAGTAACCGTTTTTGATCATACCTGCGATAACAATACTACCTATGGCAACAACCGTTGCAGGTGAGGAACCTGACAACGCGGCAAACATCATACACGCTACAACCGAAGCCATCGCCAAACCGCCGCGGAACCAGCCTACAATGGCAATGGCGAAACGAATGATCCGCTTTGCTACGCCACCCGTAGACATAAAGCTTGAAGCCAATATAAAGAATGGAATAGCCAACAGCGTGTAGTGGCCCGCGAATGCATTAAACAGCGTTTGAGCAACTGACGCTAAAGAGGCATCCGAATGCATTAAAAGGAAAAGAACACTGGAAAGGCCCAGCGAAATAGCAATTGGCACGCCAACCAGCATAAAGCCAATTACCATCAAAAATAGAAATAAGATATCCATGGCTTATTGCTCCTTGTTTTTAGCGTCTTGCGAGGCTTTTGGAGCCATTACGTCTTCAGCGTCACTCATCTCAGCTTTAAGAGATTCGAGCTCTTCCTCCGCTTCATGTCCTGCAATCAAGCGATCGAGCTTACCAGTAGCGATTTGCCACGTGACTTGAACAAATCTAAACGTTAGTAGCGCCATTCCAAGTGGCAAAGCGAAGTAAGGAATAAAACGTGGCAGCTTTTCATAACGCTCTCCCTCATTTAACCAGTCAGCCATGAACTGGAGTATTTCAGGCATCGGAATATCGTCCGTTTCATACCACGCTCGGTCAGTAGCGAACGGATACCAGTAGTTCCAAGCGCCAATTAACAGCAAAATAGAGAAGGCTAAGCAACACATTGCTGCAAAAAGCGCCAGGGCTTTTCGTTTACCTTCCGGAACGATGTTAATAATGACATCGACACCAATATGAAAGTGTTTTTTCACACCATAAGATGCGCCAACCAACACCATCCATGCGAACATGAAAACGGTGAGCTCAAGCGCCCAAAGAATATTGTCGTTAAAGACATAACGAAAGATGACATTGGCAAAGGTCAGCAAGGTCATGGCACCCAAGAAGAAAGCAATCAAAGTCTCTTCAATGGCATCGGTGATTCGTCCAGCCTTGGCAAAAAAAGTCTGTTCCATAATTACATCACGTCGTCTGTAGAGGGAAAGAGCCCCCTTAGTTTGAGAGGGCTAAATGTGCTAGGTGTTATTATTTTTGGTTAGACGCCAAAGCGGCTTCGATTAGGTCAGAACCAATGTCTTTTTCGAACTTCTTCCATACTGGTTGAAGTGCAGTGACCCATTCTTGGCGCTGTTCTGGCGTTAGAGTACGAACCACACCACCGGCTTCGATGATATTGTTCTTATTCGCAAGGTTTACTTTGGTTGACTCAGCATTACGCTGCGCAGTTACCTCTTGAATAATGGTATTTAACTGCTCGCGCTGATCATCTGGTAGGTTTTTCCAGAAGTCGTTTGACGTCACAACTAAGTAATCCAGAATTCCGTGGTTCGTTTCCGTAATGCCATCTTGAACTTCGAAGAATTTTTTGCCGTAAATGTTTGACCAAGTATTTTCTTGACCATCAATAACCTTAGTTTGCAAGCCGCCGTAAACTTCTTTGAACGACATTTTTTGTGGGTTAGCACCTAGCTGCTCAAACTGAGCAACGAGTACATCAGAGGCTTGAACACGGAACTTAAGTCCTTCAGCATCAGTTGGAGAAATGAGCGGCTTGTTGGCTGACATTTGCTTCATGCCGTTATGCCAAAACGCAATGCCTTGTAGGCCACGACGTTTCATTGAGTTTTTCAGCTTTTCACCCGCTTCCGAGTTTTGGAAACGGTCAACCGCGTCGACATCATCGAACAAGAAAGGGAGATCGAAAAGGCGGTACTTCTTGGTGAATTTCTCAAACTTAGAAAGAGAAGGAGCAGCGAGTTGAACATCACCATTCAGTAGCGCTTCCAACACTTTGTCATCATCATAAAGTGTTGAGTTAGGAAACACCTGCATACAGACTTTACCGTTCATCTCTTCGTTGACGCGCTTTTCAAGTAACGAAGCCGCGATGCCTTTAGGGTGTTTGTCCGCATTCGTTACATGGCTAAACTTGATGACCGTTTCACCCGGGTCACAATTTGCGGCAGCATTAAAACTGGTAACAGCAAGTGCAGAGACAGATAGTAGAGTTAGAGGCTTAAACATTATTATTCTCCTTGTTGAATCACATCCAATCCAGTCCATGAGTAACTAGGTGTTAGGCGATGGGTACGGATGTTCAACAAAGAGCAATTAATGGACCATGTTAAAATTTATATGCATTTCAATAAATTAACACAGTCCATTAACATGAATCCGAAGTGTAACGAGTGAATTCCACCCAAGAAAAAGATACAAATGGGTGGAAAATGACCCACTTATGAAGAACAGCTTATCTCCATTTTTTTCCCCCATTCCGGCGGCAATTTCGCATAACCATCAAACTCGGGTTGCTCATCAAATGGGCGTTTTAACAGTTCGGCCAATCGGTGTAATTCGCTAAAGTCCCCTTCTTCCGCTTTATCAATCGCCAACTGAGCCAAGTAGTTACGCAAGATGTATTTGGGATTGGCTTGACGCATCTGTTTGCAACGCTGTTCGGTTGAAATCAGGCCCCCTAGTTCATCAACCTCTAGTTCACACCGAGCTAAATACAGATCAAGCCAAGCTCGCGCTGCTTCTCGGTCGAGAAATAAATCGATTACGGCTTGGGAAGGCGCATTATCAAGGTTTGAAAGTGTTCTGAAGAAGCGAGTGTAGTCCGTTTTATTCTGGTGAAGAAGCTCAAACATAGCTTCAAACAAACGCCCGTCTTCCGCTATCTTAGTTTTTAAGCCCAACTTCTCACGCATGACGCGGCTGAACTGCTGGCTTAAATGAACTTCAAATTGACTCAACGACGATTCTAAATCTTCTCGTTCAACGAGTGGCGATAACGCATGCGCCAGTGCTGACAGGTTCCAAAGCGCAATTCTAGGCTGTTGATCAAATGCGTAACGACCCTGGTAGTCTGAATGATTACAAATGTATCCCGGCTCATAATCATCAAGAAAGCCAAACGGACCATAATCAAAAGTTTGCCCAAGAATTGACATGTTATCGGTATTCATCACGCCATACGCAAAACCAAAAGCTTGCCAATATGCGATCATCTCGGCTGTTTTAGTCACGATGGCGTCAAACATCGCGGCATATGGTTTCTCCGCCGATGCACAATCAGCAAAGTGCCACTCAATCACCTTATCCGCCAACAGCTTCTGCTCTGCTAACTGGTTGGTGTAAAAGAAATGCTCAAAGTGACCGAATCGAACATGGGTTTCAGCCATTCGAAGTAACAAAGCGCCCGATTCCGTTTTTTCTCGATAAACAGGTGTATCACTGACCATCATACCGAGAGCACGTGTCGTGGGAACCCCAAGGCCCGCCATGGCTTCACTGCACAGGTACTCACGGATAGTCGAGCGTAATACCGCTCGCCCATCCCCCATTCGCGAGTAAGGCGTTAGCCCTGCACCTTTGAGGTGAAGATCAAACCAAGTACCATCCTGATGCTCAATTTCTGCCAACAGTAATCCACGTCCATCGCCCAAATCTGGGTTGTAAACGCCAAACTGATGGCCTGCATATTTCATCGCAAGAGGACGAAATTGTTCGAATTCACTTAGCCCAGAAAAAACCGCCAATAACTCATCGTTTTGCTCTGCTGGTAAACCAAACTGCTGTGCAAACTCACCATTCCAAGCGACCCAGCGAGTGTTGTCCAAGGGTTGTGGCTCGACCAACGTATAGAACGCTGACGGTAATTGACTAAAGCGATGGGTGAAATTGACCCGTTGCCAAATGGACATGTAGGGTTCCTTAATAAAAAGAAGTACTGTTGTGAGTATACGTGTGAATGTCCCTGTCATTCAGCCATGAAATGGACATGGGTATTTTGCGTGAATAACGCGAAGGCGGCAGGAAGGTATCAACCTGCCGCAGACCATCTCCTAAACGGAGGTATCATGTAAAAACGATCAAAGGGTTAAGCGGAAAATTCTTCACCCGTTTTTGGTGGCTGTGATGGCGTATCAAAACGAGCGCGTTCGATATCCACTACCGTTTTATAGCTCAACGATAACAATGCCAGCTGGTACGCGCCAAAAATACCATAGGCCACACCGACGAGGCTCAACATAAAGAGATTCGTAAAGTGGCTAAAGATCAGCTGACTGAGCAAGCCCGCACCCAATGGAATTAGTCCCATCAAAATGAATACTTGTTTGTTGTATGGTCTGCTCTGGTTCCACGAACGACGCAAACTGCGCGGCTGATGATCCATTGCAGTCGCTGGCAACACAAATGACCATCGCGCCATTACCCAATAGCCAGGAATGCTTGCAATCGTTGTGATAATAGCCATAGCAACAAAGTCGGCTTCACCACTTTCTGCAATGTAGATAAACGACAACACAAAGATCGGGATACCAATAACGAGCATCATCATCAGTCCAAACAGTATCCACCAGCCTATGAAACGGAATTCTCGAGCTGACAAACGAAATACATCCAACGCCGAGTGCATGTAATCGCCGACTAAATAAATTCGATGCACACGCACAGCCGCCATAGCGGCAACAAGTGGGTACAAAATAATTGTGACGAAATAAAATCCTGAGACATTGCCTTCTTGAACGTTCGCTTGATCTTGCCCCGTCATTTCAGGATACATAAAAGCAAAAATTGAGTGCACGATAATCAACGGAATACAAGCAATAACAATTGCGAGTAGATTCCTTCTGACCATCACTGCCGCTTCTCGGCATATTTCCGAAACAGAAAAGCCCTCGATAGACATATAACATCCTTAGTTCATAAAAATCGGCCCCTAGGGTAACCGCAGAGTAGAAAAATCGCTTTAAAAATAATGAGAAACACATCTCACAAGATAATGAGAACGAAACCAAAATAAATCAGATAAAAAATAAGCCACTCAATGTGAGTGGCTTATACCGCAATTCAATACCGTTTTAGACGCGACGTCGCCAGCCTAATGTTGCAAGTAACATCAAAGCCCAATAAGAAACACTGCCGCTACCTTCAGAGTTCTTGAATGTCGTTGTCTTCAAAGAAGCAACAACCGTCACGATAACTTCACCCGTAGCAGTGGCACCATGACCGTCTGAAACCGTATATTGCAGCTTGATGCCGTCAGTAGGGCTATCCGGTGCTTGAAAACGGATTTTGCCATTCTCTACACTCGCACTTCCCACACCCGTTACGTTCTGTACACTTTCTACAACCAGTTTATCGCCGTTCACATCCGAATCATTGCTCGCTGCATCAATCAGAATACTTTCACCAACGGCAACGGTCGCCGTATCTGCAAGCGTAAGTGGCGCTGCGTTTTTCATGGTTAAATCGACGGTAGCACTGGACGTTTCATTACTAGGATCAGTCACGGTTAAACGGAATGTCAGAACCTCACCAGCTTTTGCACCTTGAGGCACCGTAAAGCTTGTGCTAACACTGGTTGCATTGCCAAGAGAAACTGAAGTGCCAGCCAACTGCTCCCATTTATAACTCAACACATCACCATCAGCATCCGTACTATTTAACGCAGACAACGTGACTCGCTGCCCAACCGTCATGTCTTTATTATCAACATCAATCACAGCCACTGGCGCTTCGTTGCTGCCAAGCACTTCCACCTGCACATTCACGATTGAAGATGAGTACGCACCATCAACCGACAACAAACGATATTGGAAAGTGTCCAGACCAACGAAGTTAGCTTCAGGTTGGTACTGGTTGCCAGAGATGGTGCCGTGCTCAGGCTTCTGCACAATGTCCACATTGAACTGATACCCTACCGCCATGAAATCATTGTCCATCAGGTTCAGTTTGATTGGCGTATTTTTATTGGTTTGTAACGAATCAGATTTCGCTTCAACCAAGTTGCTCGCATCCACATTCAATAATGCTGCAAACGGAATATAAGAGAACCCGGCTTTTTCTAGACCAAACGTGCCAATCTCACTGTAATCACCAGTCCACATTACAGGTAGAGAGGCTTTTTCAGTTTTTAGCAAGCGACCGAAATCAAAGTTTGCATCAAATTGACCGCCTTCCAATTCAACGACCAATAAATGCTGACCCGCACTCAATTGGCTTGGTTGGGGGAATAAAATTCGAGATGACTTTTGGAAGTTACCTTGCTGTAAAAGCTCAGCGTTGTTTTGATTCAATATTAATCGATAGCCAATGTTTCCAGAAAATGGGAATCGCCAAACTCGATAAGTCATGTCACTTTGAGCGCTATCTCTTTGCGCGTAAAGTTGAAGACCATCAAGCTCTGTATCACTATTCAAGTCCAGTGACACCGCCAGAGTGTTACTCCCACTCGCGTACACATAACCTTGGTGAAGAGAGTTCAGCCATGCTGATTTATTTGGTTCGTTTGTATGCTCAAGAGAAAAGCTACCGCCGTTGGTGTTGCTGGCAATGTTGGAAATACGAACCCCAGTATCAAACCCTGTGATCGCTCTCAGACCCGGGGTCGATGTATCTGAAATGACATCGCCACCATTAGGGTATAAATCGTCAGCGTCACTCCTACCATCATTTTCTAACTCATTCAGACCATCAGCCTGCATGATTTGAACCTGCATCGCGCCAACATCATTAAAGCGGTTCTGGACATTGACCGACGTCGCTAGGATACCTTCAGCCGCCAATGCTCGGTCGTAACCGCTAAAGGTGCGATTTTCCAAGTAAATACGTGGACCAAACTCTTTCAAGTACGGGTCGAGATACACCAGCTTGACATCGTCGTTGTTCACAGAAATAGGCGCTGGACTTTCATGAGTTACCGTTGGTACAACAAAACCAGCAGCGTGTTTGCTCCATGCACTCATGTTCACCGGAGTGTCACCAGCGTATGAATCTCCCGGTTTCTGCGCCCATGAACCGCCACCCATCACGCCCCAAGAGCCAATCGAGGCATCACTGTTCCTTGCGTACAAATCCGGTAAGCCAAGCATTAAGTGACCAAGCTCGTGTACGATCACGCCCAACGTCGCTTGATGATCAACTTGATAGTCAGCGAACACACAATAGTCTGTGATCTTTTTACCATCTAATGTGACATCATTGTGAGAGAATTTGTGCGGCCAAATCGCAGGACGGTTGAGAACCCCTGTTGAACGATCACCCCCCGCAAAAATAAACATGACAGAGAGTTCTGACGGTTCTACGGTACCATTTTGATTGCTGTCGTAGGCCGAAAGATTAAAGTATGGATCCAGTTTTTGATAAGCCTCGGTGAAAACCGCATTCAACTTGGCGGTGCATGTCTTATCAGTCGAACTAGAGTGACAGTTAGGGTGGCTTTGTGCCACAGTCACATCTATCACACCGTCATTGGCGGTGCCGTAACTCTCAAGTGCAGGAACAACTTTGAATTTACCTTGAGAGTTTTTATCAAAGTAATCCACAACGCTTTGACCATTGGTATTAAATACGCGTTGCTCAAAATCATGCACCATTGCTTGGTCATCAAACGAAACTTGCACAACCAATAGGGGCTGCTGCTTCACCGTTGAACTGCTCATCGCCTGGTAACCTTGCGCCGAACGCAGTAGGTTTTTTCGTGCCATCGGCTCAATGGTTTTTAGAGAAGATAATTGCGGTTTAACTTGTAAATCCGGGCGAAACTTCGCCGACTCAGGTGGCTCACTCGACTGCGTTTTCACCACACCTGTCGAGATCAATATTGGCGTGTCTGACTCGCGCTGAATCTGCGCGAAAAACCAAACGCCGTCTTCCTGAAGTAAGGCATTGCCCTGCTTATCTTCAAACCAGTGGAAATCTGCCGTTCCACGTAGAATTGCCTCACTGGAGCTACCATCGCTCAACGCAATAGTATGCCAAACCGGCGATGGCGGAGTAGTTGCCATGCTCTTCCCTGCAAGAAGCGCAGTTAGCATAGCCATGGCGAGTGTGTTGAATTTCAAAGTACGACTCCATCTTTTCGATTCGTTCATTCATACCAAGCACAACAAACACAAAGTAACCCTATGGGCATAGAGTAAGACTGAGTGACTATTGACGAAGGCTGGTATCAATTCGCTCAGATAACACGACGTAGTTTGGTGTCACACTACAAAAGCGTCGGATTCCAAAACGCTGTTATGAGCGTAGCTTCTGAGAATATAAATTGAGTGAATGAATAGTATCGAAACGAAAGGAAGAAGAAATGAACTTCTACGAATTTGTAGGTAAAACTGGGCAACATTCCACATATTCTATAAATGTACGAGCACTGCTATTAATCAATGCTCGTAATGGTCGCGCGGCCATTGTTTAACGCTATATTAACCTGTAAGAACGGCGTCTTCTGGGTATTTGACCAAGGTAGGTTCAGGACGTGCCAACATGTAGGCAAGCGTGAGCGGCCCAATACGACCAATGATCATCACCACGATCATAATGTATTTACCAGGTTCAGAAAGTTCCGCAGTCAAACCGGCGGTGAGCCCCACTGTGGCAAATGCGGAAATGGTTTCAAACATAACCTTATCAAAGCTGGCCTTCTCGGTAAGCATCAATAAAAACATTGCGCTTGTCAGGATGGCTCCGCTCACAACGATAATTGCCAATGACTTAGTCACAGTTTGCCAATTTATGGTTCGCTTAAACATAACCACATGTTTCTTTTGGCGTAAAAAGGTCCACGTAGCCATAAACGCAACAGCAAATGTGGAAACTTTAATACCGCCCCCCGTTGAGGTGGAACCCGCTCCAATTAACATCAGAACAATCATGACCAGTAAGGCTGGCTGGGTAAACAACGCCAAGTCAACACTATTAAACCCTGCCGTTCGAGCACTCGCAGATTGAAAGAATGCCGCCAACCATTGCCCTGTTGCAGGTAAAGACGCCATTGTGTTTGGGTTGCTTCGCTCAAGTAACCAAAACATCATCGTTCCGACTAAGAGCAATATCGGTGTCGCAATCAGCATGATTTTGGTGTGAAGATGCAAAAAGTGGAAACCTTTGCGCCAGTTTAGCCAGATGTCACCCACAACAGTAAAACCAAGCCCGCCAAAAATGAATAGCCCCGCCAGTGTAAAGATAACCAACGGATCATTCACAAAGCTCATCATACTGTCAGAAAACAGCGCGAACCCAGCGTTGTTAAATGCAGAAATTGCATGAAACAAGGCGTAAAACATACCAGTCTGCCAGCCCATTTCAGGGACCCAGCGGATAGAGAGAAAAATAAACCCGATCGTTTCTGCAACAAGCGCGAAAACAACAATCCGCTTTACTAGTCGGTTTAGATTGACTTGCCGATCTTGCCCTAATGCTTCTTTCGCCAGCGCTTGTTGACGCAAACTCAAACGCACGCCGAACATATAGAGTAAGACCGCCGACAACGTCATCTGCCCCAACCCACCGATTTGCATTAAAAACATCAGCAAGATTTTACCCGCAAGCGTAAAGTGTTGCCCAGTATCGACAACACCAAGCCCTGTCACACTAATAGCGGACGTTGCGGTAAACAAAGCATCCGTTATCGACAGGCCCGTAACAGAAAAAACTGGCAAGGTTAGCAATACCGCAGAAGGCAGTAAAACACCGAGAAAACTGAGCAATATAATTCGCGGTTCGTTGCCTTTCGCTTTCTCTTGTTTACCATCTGGTGCGTAAAAAACACCTTTCTGATGAAAATACGTCATAGCGATTTTAATTTATTTGCGAGCGCATCTTGAGGGCCGACCACAATAATTAGGTCACCAATTTCTAGTGTGGTATTAAGGTCAGGTGCCTTGGTAATTTCTGGGCCCCGTTTAAACCCTAGCACTTGCACGCCATCGACTTTGCACAGAGCCAAATCACTTAGTGTCTTACCCATCCAACGAGAGCCAATCACAAACTCCGTCATAGCTAAGCCACTGCCTAATGGGTGGAACTCAAGAACCCGTTTATCGAGCATTTTACGCGCGACACGTATCCCCATGTCACGCTCAGGCATGATAATGTGGTCTGCGCCAATTTTTTGCAGAACACGAGCTTGGAAGCGGTCGTTGGCTTTAACCCATACTGACTTTACTCCCGCCTCTTTAGCAATCAATGTCGCAAGAATACTGGCATTGACATCCGCTCCGATGGCAATCATCACCATGTCGTAATCATCAAGTTTGAGCTCAGCAACCGTCTCTTCGTGAGTACAGTTAGCCACAACCGCCTGACTAACATAACTGGCGGCTTCTTTAACTCTGTCTTCGTTGATGTCAACGGCTAAAACTTGAGCGCCTGAATCTTGTAACTCTTTACACACTGCCAAACCAAATCGGCCAAGACCAATAACGGCGAATTGCTTATCACCTGTTTTCATTTGTGCCCCATCTTATGCATTCATTAGCAAGCAAAAAAGTTTGCGCCCATTCCTTACCTTGTGCAAACCTGCGGACAGATAATTGACAAAAGCTTAACGCACCTTGATTCACTTTACGTGTTAAGCGTATGACACTGATTAACTTTTTTCCTCATTACCGAATAGAAACCGTCGCGATGGCTACATAATTGGATGCTTAAAAACGCAAAAAGCCGCAAGAATGCGGCTTTTAGATCATGGGATAAACTGGCTATTTTGATTCGCGCTTATCGTGCGGTTTACGTTTATTCTTAGGCACGTAATTTAAAATTGAAATTGGTACTGGCTTTCTTGGCGCAAAACCTTCAATTTCCACTCGCTCTAGCAAGTGCCCTAAACGACTTTCAATCATGCAGAGGTTCTTAAAGTCGTCTTTTGAAACCAGTGATATCGCCTCACCTTTCGCGCCAGCACGACCTGTACGACCAATACGATGTACATACTCATCCGCTGGGTAAGGTAAATCGTAGTTGATGACAACTGGCAGATTATCAATATCAATACCGCGCGCAGCAACGCCGGTTGCGACTAAGTACTGGATTTCACCCGCTTTAAACTTTTCTATTAATTCCTGGCGAACACGCTGATTACGGCCACTGTGGAATGCTTCTGCCACAATGCCACGTTTCTCAAGTTGGCTTACCAGTTTGGCTGCGCCGTGTTTAGTTTCAATAAATACCAGTACTTGCGACCAGTCATTTTCTTTAAGCAAGTGACTTAACAGCGACGACTTCATGTCTTTATCGACGGTCGTGATCCACTGTTTAATATTTGATTTTGAGGCACTGTGCTTTGCAATCGTGATCTCTTCAGGATCAATAATCGCATTTTTCGCCAAGTCACGAACAGGGTTAGATAACGTCGCTGAGAAAAGCAAACTTTGCACATGTTCTGGCATACAGTCGACGATTTTGTCGATCGCATCGATGAATCCCATATCCAACATTTTGTCGGCTTCATCAAGCACTAGCATTTCCACTTCATCAAAGTGAATCGCGCGTTGACCGTACAGATCAATCAAGCGCCCAGGCGTGCTTACCACAATATCGACACCCTCGATCAAGGCTTGTTTTTGTGGTGCATAATCCACACCACCAAACATCGCCATTGAGCGTAATGGTAAGTTTTTACCATAAGCTTCAATACTTTGATGAACCTGAAGCGCAAGTTCGCGTGTTGGCGTTAGGATAATCGCACGAGCGCGTTTTTTACGTTGCGTTTCGCCTCGACTAAGCTTTTCTAAGATTGGCAGAACAAAACTGGCCGTTTTACCTGTGCCCGTTTGCGCTGCTGCAATTAAATTGCGGCCACGCAATACGATTGGAATGGCTTTTTGTTGGATAGAAGTGGGTTTTTCATAACCTAGCGCTTTTACTGCATCAGCAATCGATGCGCTTAAACCAAGCTTAGAAAATGGCATAGAAAGGTCTCAACAGAGGAAATGGGCGCGTAGTGTATCAGAATCCCCGTGAAGTAACAGAAGGATTCATGCGCGAAAAACTAGGAACATGATACAATCTTAGCCCAGGAAATTGGGCTGCAAACCTTTTTCTAATTTTTTCCTCACTTTGTAGGAAACATCATTAAGCGTGATTTTCCCCGTTTTGTGGCGGTCGATACCTGCATTCTGTCGATAGGCAATTGAGCCTTGTCTGAACAAAACGAAAGACGGCGGTTTACCAATCGCAGCAGGGTAGAGAATGGCCATGTAAGCATCTTCTAAGCTATTAATTTTATTTCGATAGGGCCAATAGTACGCTTTCACATAGTCAAGTTGTTCAAGCGCGCCCATTCTCGCAAGAGTCTTTGTGTTCACTCCTAATGACTCTGCGGTAGAGGGCATAAATTGAATTAACCCTGTAGCCCCGCTTCCGGAACCATTTTTGATGCTTGGACTGAAAGTTTCAGCAGTTTCAAATGCCATGCACGCCATAAGATGATTAGGATTGATCTTTAGCTCTTTACTAATACGGATGACTTTAGATTTGAACTCTGGAGAAACTTTACCTCCCCACGCTACCGCGTTCTCGGGATCTGCAATCGAAGAGACCGTTGATGCGTCATGTTCTTCGACAATTTTAGAAAGTAGAGGAAGCGTTTGGCGTAGTCGATGGCTCGAACTCACCAAGCGAATTGATTTGGTAAGAAACTTGTCTTTTTTTTGGTGTAGTTTTTGGAACTTTACTAACTTATACAGTTGCTTATAAACCGTTTTCACAACGAAGCCAGATGTAGGGAACACTCCCAGAATGTAATCCATTTCCTACAAATTTAATATAAATATCAGCAATAGGAATTCTAGATGTGATCAATGTCACCATAAGAATTCTCAAATTCGATACACACCGATGTAAGTGGTCAATGTGTCTCCAACACGCTAGAAGTAAAAGTAAAGAGGCATTAAAAAGGTCTTACCAATTTTTTGGTAAGACCTAGGTTTACTGATTCTCGGATAAGCGAATGTATATTCTTACAGTTCAGCTTCCCGAACCAGTTCTGCAAGCGTCGACAAACGCTGCTCACTTTGTTTTACGTAAGGATTATTCGTATCCCAAGCATATCCAGCCAAAATCGCACTAATCATCTGTTTAATACGTGGGTTCGGGTTTTGATAGAAAATCACATCTTGCAACATGCCGTTGTACCAGCCTTCCACATAAGTGCGGAATGTGTTCACTCCCACCATTAAGCGTTGCGAGTACTCTTCTTGCCAATCAACCTTTTCACCATTCAGCTGACGAACCACGCAGTCCGCTGCAAACTCTGCCGATTTCATGGCGATAGTGACACCCGATGAAAATACAGGATCAAGAAACTCACCTGCATTACCAAGCAACGCGTAGTGCTCTGTCGCTAAACGTTTGACGTTAGCAGAATAGCCACCCAACTCGCCTGCTGGATTCGGGTAATTCGCGTTTCGCAATAAAGCAGCCAAACCCGGCTCTTCATTGGCTAACTGCTGCAACGCTGCAATCTTATCTTCTGGGTATTGTTCGAAAAATTCTGGCTCACCCACCACACCAAACGAACAGGTACCATTAGAGAATGGGATTAGCCAATACCATACGTCGTGATTTTCAGGATGAACTGAAATTAAAATTTTGTTGCGATCGTATTCCGGCTCTTGGGGAGAGATATGATCTTCGATATGGGTAAAGATCGCTTTTCTAGGCGGAAGACAAGAAGGTTCTTCTAGCTCCAACAAGCGTGGCAAAACACGCCCAAAGCCACTTGCATCCAGCACAAAATCTGCTTCGATTTGATAAGCCTTCTTATTTGAGTCGAGCACTTCTAATCGAGACTTTTTCCCTTCAAACACTAGGTTGAGCAGCTCATGCTGATAACGAATCTCTACGCCTTGCTCTTCAGCGCTATCTGCCAATACTTTATCAAAGTTGGCACGTTGAACCTGAAACGTCGTGCCCGGTCCTGGTGTGTATTTGTTTGTAAAGTCGAACTGGGTGTATACGCCATTACGACGAAATGCAGCACCATCTTTATACTGGAAACCAAACTGCTTTACTGCATGAGTCATTCCTGCTTGTTCAACAACTTCCATACATGCAGGGAGTAGGCTTTCTCCTATGGAAAAACGTGGAAAAGTCGCTTTTTCTAAGACAACAACATCTATGCCACGCGATTTTAATAACGCAGAAACGGTTGAACCTGATGGCCCCGCTCCTACGACAACAACTTGCTTGAGCTCTGTTTTCATTCTGAATTTAGTTTGCTTGTAGTTTTAATAAGGTATGACCAAGGCCAATATTGTCGGTTCTTTCAACGACAGATAAACCTGCCGCTTCGACAATTTCTAAGAAATCATCACTGCGATAAAAGCGACTATTACCGTTAGCTAAACAGGTAAAATAAAGAGAAGTGGCATTAAGGCTATAGGAAGCTCCCGCGTATTTTTGAGCATCCCAAAACAGCTCCAATACGTAAATAGTATCTCCCTTCGTTAACTGGGCTTTAACTTTTTTAAGGATATTGAGGATCTCAATTGGGGAAAAGCAATCCAAGAACTGGCTCATCCACCAAACGTCAGCATGCTCCGGCAATGTTTGTGCTTTATCAAGCATGTTTGCAGGGTATGGACGTACACGCTCGACGAACTGGTTTTCTGAAACATTCTTCATCGCTACTTCTAATTGCTGTGGTAAATCAACAATCGTCACTTGAACGTCAGGGTCATGTTTACAACACTGAATCGCCCATTTTCCCGTATTTCCGCCAATATCCACAAGATGCTTTGGCTTGCTTGCAAATACTTCTTTAAGCAGAAGTGGGAACGAGCGATCCGAATAGAAATGATCGAACTTAAACCAGCTCTGTTTGGCTTGTTCTGGTAACGTCGATAGACCTTGATAAATGGTCTCCCAATTGCCCAACTCTTTCAAACCTGACGGTTTACCTTCTTGAATTGCTTCCGTCAAATGCATCATCGCGGCGTAACAAACATCTGCCGTAAAATCCATGTTTGCATTCGTCATACCATCATGAAGAAGGTAAAAACCAAGGTTTGCAAGCGAATAGTTAGGTCGTTCCCATAAAACAATATGCGCACTAATCGCCATATCCAACAGTACTTTAACACCATATTCTGATACTCCCGTTTTCTCGGCAATATCTGTGGCACTCATGCCTTGAGCGCCAGCGCTGTCTAAAGCGGCTAAAATACCTAAATCTCGAAGCGTTTTGGCGGTCTGGAACACGATTGGTGCAAAAGATAACTTCTGAGCTTCTGTCTTCGCTTCAAAAGCATTAAAAGGGTCATTATTTTGATTTAACACGGAAAAACCTAACTGCAATTAATAGTTTTATTGTTGAGATTGATTGCCCAACAATGCAATAGCTCGCTGAATATCAACATTCAAGTTGTTTACCCAACGATTGTAATTGCGGTGGATTTTGCCATCACTTGCTTTGAGATTTACTGAGTTGAGATAAATAATTGAGTAATATTTATTATTGTATGGGATTTTTACTTCTGCAGAGTGGTTACGAACGTGGATTTTTGCAATAAGAACACCAGGGCTTACTTCTTCGATCGTCCAGCCTCGGTTAGTTGCTGATTGCACTATGGCCATTTTTACTTGTTTATTTTGAAGATCATAAGCAACTGGAGTATCCTCCACATTCATTACAGGTTGTACTCGTCCACAACCAACAAGAAGCAAAGTTAATAATAACGAGACATACAGCTTAAAACGCGACATGATAATTTCCTTTTTATTGTGAATTTGGGTCAACCCCAATTTGTATCGAGCTGTAAAATAAACAATTTAACCCAATATGCCAAACTCGAAGATCAACATTTCGTTCAATATTGATGCGTGGACAGCGAATTCATTCGGTTTATCCGAATCCAATGAATGGAAACAATGGGCAACAGAGATAAAATGGCCAGAAGATGGCAAAATCAATGTTGCAAATATTCCTGCGATGATGCGCAGAAGAATGAGCCCACTCAGTAAACTGGCGGTACAAACTGCAATCGAAATGCTTAATCAACATCAAGTTGATTACCTTGTATTTTCAAGCCGTCATGGTGAACTGCATCGCAGCGTCGCACTAGTTGAAGATATAATTAATGGAGAAGAGGCGTCTCCGATGGCTTTTTCTCAATCGGTGCACAATACCGCCGCAGGGCTTGCCACTATCGCAACTAAACAACCCATTCCCCTAACTTCTATCGCTGCGGCAGAAAACACATTCCAAAGCGCAATATTAGAAGCATGGCTGTTTTTGTCCGACAATCCTGACAAAAAAGTACTGCTTGTTGATTTTGATGAGCCTATGCCTGACTCTTATTTAGAATATGAAAACCAACAATACCAAGGGTTTGGACTTGGCTTAATACTTTCTCATGGAGACAAGTTCGCGATACAAAGCTCCATAAACGCAGAACGTTCCGGTCATCCTCTTCCTCAAGGTTTAGTATTTTTGCAACAATACTTGTTAGATAAAAGCCAGTGGACTATTTTCGCTCCGCAACAAGCTTGGGAATGGCACAAAAAATGACTCGCTTAAATCAGTATTGGCGTGTGCTAGCAACAGGCTTTTGTTTTTCAGTATTTGGGTTAGGTGGTTTAGTACTGAGTTTCATTGTTATTCCGACCATTCGTATTTTTGTTTCAGACCAAACGGAACGCGAATATAAAGTTCAGGGTGCGATTCGATATTCATTCAACACATTTTGTAAATTGATGAAGCTAAGTGGCGCAATCGATTATCAAATTATTGGTGCCGATATTCTTCAACAAGATCGTAATTGTTTAATTGTTGCCAACCACCCTAGTTTAATCGATTACGTTCTCATTGCTTCACAATTAAATCGCTGCGACTGTTTAGTAAAATCGGCAATATGGTCGAATCCTTTTATGAAGCACATCGTAAAAGCAGCCGGATATATTCCCAATGAAGCACCGGATGATTTATTAGCACTTTGTGATGAGCGATTTAACAAAGGCAACGTGTTGCTTATATTTCCTGAAGGAACAAGAACAACACCAGGTGTAGAGCCGAAATTACAACGCGGTGCAGCACAAATTGCGGTAAGAACAGAACGAGATTTAAGAGTTGTCCATATTACGGTAACGCCAAGTTTCCTCACAAAAGAGAAAAAATGGTATCAAGTACCGGCAACAAAGCCCTTTTTCAGGGTTGAAGTTAAGGATAAAGTTGAGATTACCCCCTTTATAAAGCAAACTACGTCGCCGACAATAGCGGCGCGACGCTTACAACAGCACCTAGCTGAAAACATTTTTCCAGAAAACTTTTATTAATAAGCAGGTCCCAGTGGAACAGTTACACAACGACATTAAGCAACTTATTATTGATGCTTTAAACCTTGAAGATTTAACCGTAGATGATATTGAAACGGATGCACCACTTTTTGGTGATGGACTTGGCTTAGATTCTATCGACGCGCTTGAGCTTGGACTCGCAATAAAAAAACAATACAACATCGTTATTGATGCCGACGACTCAAATACGCGCGAACACTTTGCGTCTGTAGCAAATCTAGCGAAATACGTTTCTTCTCAAACTAATGAATAAGTTGTAGGTATATTCATGACTGATGTAAATAAAGATCAAGTATTTGAACAAGTTAAAGATGCGCTTGTTGAGCTGTTCGAAATTGATGCAGCCGACATTCAATCAGATGCGCACTTATACCAAGATCTCGATCTTGATAGCATTGACGCCGTTGATTTGGTCGTACACCTACAGAATGTCACTGGCAAAAAAATCAAGCCGGCAGAGTTTAGTACAGTAAGAACCGTCGACGATGTGGTTAACGCTGTTACTGAGTTATTGAAGGAAAGTTAATGCGCCAATTGCTGACTGGTCTGTCTGCAATTGTACTGTTTGCCTACCCCTTCGCCGTCTATTTCGGTATAGATAAATTTGGCTTGAACTTGGTTGGGGGCTTGTTAATTGCTGCGTTACTTTTGCGTGTTTTCGTCGCAAATAAGACCCCACTAAAAGAGTTTAAGTTCTTGGCGCTCGTTACGGGCGCTGTTGGCATTGTCCTAATTACGCTTGGCATGGTGTTTAAACAACATGGGTGGCTTCAGTTTTACCCTGTCGTTGTCAATGTATGTATGCTGTGTGTATTTGGACTGAGCTTAAAACAGCCGCAATCGATCATAGAGAGGCTTGCTCGCTTGCAAGAACCCAACCTTCCGGCTAGTGGTGTGGCTTACACTCGCAAAGTGACGATGGTTTGGTGCGCCTTTTTTACGCTCAACGCTGCCGTTGCACTCTATACCTGTTTCCTACCAGTAAAAATATGGACGCTTTATAACGGCCTCATCAGCTACTTACTTGCTGGTGGCTTGTTCGCTGGAGAATGGATCGTGCGTCAATTTGTTCGAAAGGAACACTAATCGTATGAATACAACGTATTCGAGCTTTACCTCCCTTGCGACCTTGTTCATCGCAGAGAGGTCTGAGCAATCCCCAGTCTCTTACGATCGCGACACGGTTATCACGTGGGGTGATTTCCAGCAGCACGTCGCAACACTTGCTCAGCAGTTAGAAACCCAACCAACGCAAAACATTGCGTTGTGTTTTGGCAACAGCTACCTGTTTGCCGTTGGCTTTTTTGCTTGTTGTTATACAGGAAAATCCATTGTATTACCTGGTAATTACCAACTAGAAGCACTCAAAGAGCTCAGTGAGCACTACGATTTGTTGCTGCATGATGCCGATGTCTCGGTTCCAGAATTGGTGAGCTCGCTTTTGATCGAAGCTCAATCATTGCTAGAAACCACCGTGATTAACGAGCCAGAGGCCAAACAACCTTATTTTTGGCGTGAATTAAACCTGGCAGAAATACCAGTAACGCTATTTACTTCGGGTTCAAGCGGCACACCAAAAGCCATTGCAAAAACGCTGAAACAGCTCGATATCGAAGTTTCTATTCTAGATAACCTATGGGGCGACACGGTTGCCAGCACACGCGTTGAAAGCACCGTTTCTCATCAACACATTTACGGCTTGCTGTTCCGCGTATTGTGGCCTTTGTGCTCTGCACGTCCATTTTCAGCACACAACCTTGAGTTCCCAGAGCAAATTGTCCATCACGCTGATGCTGACACCACGCTAGTAAGCAGCCCTGCGTTACTAAAACGACTCAGTGAAGAGCACAATCCGGTTGCGATTCGGTGCGTATTTTCTTCTGGTGGTCCCTTGCCAAACCAAGCCGCGAAGCACAGCCAGCTGTTGTTTGGGTCACTTCCTATTGAGGTTTTTGGCAGCACAGAAACCGGAGGCATCGCTTACCGTCAGCAGCACGAAGCCAGTACTCCCTGGACGTTATTCCCTGGTGTTGAAGCCGAGCTTAACCATGAAAATTGTTTAAAGCTCCGCTCGCCACACATTGATGAAAACACTTGGTACCAAACTGCGGATGAATGCTATTTCCATGATAGTATTTCTTTTGAATTGCGTGGACGCACTGACCGAATCGTCAAAGTCGAAGAAAAGCGTATTTCCCTTGTCGAGGTGGAAAAACGTTTAGAGCAATTGCCGTGGGTTCAAGAAAGCGTGGTGATCCCAATGGAAGAATCTGGTCGCCTCACGTTAGTCTCGATCATCGTACTTAACGATCAAGGCAGCGATGTGCTTAATGAACTTGGTAAAGGCAAATTTTGGCTTGAGCTTCGCAAGGCACTGCGCAATTGGCTAGAACCGATCGCTATCCCGAGAAAATTCCGAGTGGTCGACGAAATTCCATTGAACAGCCAAGGCAAACGCCAAGTTGCTGAAATTGAAAAACTATTCCAATAAAGCTAGTAACATGGAAAAAAGAAAACCAACTATTCAGAATATTGAAGTGAGTGACCATACCGCGGAGCTGTCGCTGCGAGTGGATGCTGACATCTTAGATTTCCAAGGTCATTTCAATCACTTCCCTCTTTTACCCGGCGTCACTCAAATTGATTGGGCGCTGTTCTACGCCGTTCAACATTTGAATACTCCCAAGGTATTTAAAGGAATGGAAGTCATCAAATTTCAAGAGCCGATTCTGCCAAACGCCGACGTTTGCCTCTCACTCTCTTGGGACAATGAGCGCGAGAAATTGACCTTTAAGTACACATCGACAAACGGTGAAACCTTGGTGACTCACTCTTCAGGCAAAATGAAACTGGGTGAGTCACGTGAGTGATTACCGTCCCTGCTTTTTAATTCCTTGCTACAACCACGGCAGCACAATTGCAGACGTGGTGGCATCGTTATCCTCTTTCGCTTTGCCAGTGCTGGTCGTGGACGACGGCAGCAATGAAGACACCAAACAAGCGCTTTCTGCTTTGAGTGAACAAGGGCTGATAAAACTGATTAGTTTGAGTGAAAACCAAGGCAAAGGTGGCGCGGTGATGGCAGGCCTACATCAAGCTCACCAACTTGGTTTTACGCACACCATTCAAATCGACGCAGACGGTCAACACGACCTAGAAGCATTGCCGAAATTGCTCAGCGCCAGCGAAACAAAACCAGATAACCTGATTTCGGGCCAACCGATATACGACGAGAGCGTACCTAAATCCCGTTTGTATGGTCGCTACGCTACGCACGTGTGGGTGTGGATAGAAACCTTGTCACTGTCTATCAAAGACAGCATGTGCGGTTTTCGCGCCTACCCAGTGGCGAAAACGGTCGCCGTGTTGAACAAGTACAGTATCGGCAAACGCATGGATTTTGATATCGAAATTCTAGTGCGAATGTACTGGGAAGGCGTCGACATTGATTTTGTTCCAACGCGCGTGATCTACCCTGAAGGTGGCATTTCCCACTTCGACGCATTGTGGGATAACGTCAAGATAAGCTGGATGCACACTCGCCTATTTTTTGGCATGTTGCCGCGCATTCCTTCGCTACTCGCCAGAAAGCGCCAAAACACAGATGACAGTAATGCCCACTGGTCGAAACGAAAAGAACAAGGCACGATTTTAGGCATCAAAACCTTACTCGCGGTTTACCGCTTGTTCGGCAGAAAAGCGTTTGACCTGATTTTAAAATTAGTCATGCGCTACTACCACTTCACGGGTAAATCTGCCCGTGAAGCGTCTGAGATTTACCTGCAAAACTTGCAGTACTACGCAACGCAGCAGAGCATCGCACTACCAAAACAGTTGGACAGCTATCATCATCTGCTTTCTTTTGGGCGAACCATGCTCGACAAACTGGCAGCATGGCAAGGTGACTTTAACGTCGATAACCTAACCATTCACGGCCAGCATCATTTCGAAGAGATGGCGCAGAAAAAACAAGGCGTGCTCATTTTAGGCTCGCACCTTGGCAATATCGAACTCTGCCGTGCGCTTGGTCGTCGACACTCTCATGTCAAAATCAATGCCTTGGTATTTACCCAACACGCTGAACAATTTAATGCGGTAATGAAGGCGGTAAACCCAAATTCGGAACTGAATCTGATTCAAGTCAGCTCAATGGGACCAGACACCGCGATTCTGCTTCAACAAAAAATCGAGCAAGGCGAATGGGTGGTGATCGTTGGCGATCGCACTTCCACCAGCAAAGAAAATCGTGTCGTTTGGGCAGATTTTCTTGGTAAACCTGCACCATTCCCGCAAGGCCCATTCATGCTAGCCTCGGTATTAAAAGCGCCGGTTTACTTACTCTTCGGCCTACGCGACGATGAAGCGAACACTCCGCATTTTAATGTGTACTTTGAACACTTTAGTGACCAAGTCACGCTACCACGCAAGGAGCGTCAGCAGGCACTAGAACGCGTTGTTCAACAGTACGCACAAAGATTAGAACACCACACACTGCAAGCGCCGTTACAGTGGTACAACTTTTTTAACTTCTGGACTTTAAGTAATCAGCCACATGACAAACAACAATAATCACAACATCACTTTTGGTGCCCAATCTTTAACCATCGAAGATGTCGTTGCCATTGCTCAAGGTGCAAAGGCACACATGAACACCTCGCCAGAATTTACCGCGAAAATTGATCGTGGCGTGGCGTTTCTGGAACGATTACTGAAGGAAGAAGGCGTTATTTACGGCGTGACCACGGGTTACGGCGATTCATGTACTGTGGCAATTCCACCCGCTCTTGTGGATGAACTTCCGTTGCACCTTACACGCTTCCATGGTTGTGGCTTAGGTCAAATCCTTTCTCATGAGCAAGCTCGTGCGGTGCTGGCAACACGTTTATGTTCATTGTCACAAGGCGTATCTGGCGTGTCTCACGATCTGTTGAACCAAATCGTTACGCTTATCAACCACGACATTGCGCCGCGTATTCCACAAGAGGGCTCGGTGGGCGCAAGTGGCGATTTAACGCCTCTGTCTTACCTAGCGGCGACCTTAATTGGCGAACGTGAAGTGCTTTACAAAGGTGATGTGCGACCAACACAAGAAGTGTTTGCAGAGCTGGGCATTGAGCCAATTCGCCTAAAACCAAAAGAAGGTTTGGCGTTAATGAACGGTACATCCGTGATGACGGCCCTCGCCTGTCTTGCCTACAAACGTGCAGAATACCTAGCGCAGCTTTGCACCAAGATTACCGCGATGGTCTCTGTGGGTATGCAAGGTAATGACTTCCACTTTGATGAAGCGTTGTTTGCGGTAAAACCTCATCCTGGTCAACAGCAAGTTGCGGCTTGGCTGCGTGATGATCTCAATGCTGAGCGTCCGCCACGCAATAGCGACCGACTGCAAGATCGTTACTCGCTGCGTTGTGCGCCACACGTCATTGGCATGGTGCAAGACTCACTGCCTTGGCTACGTCAATTGATTGAGAATGAACTAAATAGTGCCAACGACAATCCAATCATCGATGGCGACAATGAGCGCGTTCTGCACGGCGGTCACTTCTACGGTGGTCATATCGCAATGGCGATGGATACGTTGAAAGTGAACATTGCCAACTTAGCTGATTTGCTGGATCGTCAGATGGCGCAATTGATGGATTACAAGTTCAATAACGGCCTGCCGTTTAACTTAACCGGTGCAGAAGGCGAGCGTAAACCGATCAACCACGGCTTTAAAGCGGTTCAGATTGGTATCTCAGCTTGGACGGCAGAAGCGTTGAAAAACACCATGCCAGCAAGCGTTTTTTCTCGCTCAACCGAATGTCACAACCAAGACAAAGTGAGCATGGGCACCATCGCGGCTCGTGATTGCTTACGCGTACTTGAGTTAACAGAGCAAGTTGCTGCGGCTTCACTCCTAGCAAGCGTTCAAGCGGTTGAGATTCGTCGCCGTCATAACGAATTGGACGAACACCACATGAGTCAGAGTTTGCGAGTAATTCGTGACGCCGTACTGAGCGAGTTTGAATTTGTGATTGAAGATCGCCCATTGGAACAAGATTTGCGTCATTTCATTGAACGCATTCAGCAACGTCATTGGCCACTCTACGCGGAGGTATAATGCAAGAGCAGGTTCTCTACCCATTAGAAGCGGAGGTGACTATGGTCACCTCATTCCAAGATGCTGACCCGATGGGCGTGATTTATCACGGCAACTTCTTTCGATATTTTGAAGAAGCGCGTCGTGTGCTGATGGAGAAGCTCCAATACAGCTATCGCGATATGCAAGACTCTGGGTACATGTGGCCGATCATCGATACGCGCGTTAAATACGTGAAGGCGATTCCGTTTAATCACACCATTCGTATTACCGCGCAACTCACTGAGTGGGAAAACCGCTTACGTGTGGATTACGTGATTTACGACGCCGAAACGAATCAACGTATGTGCAAAGCGCATACAACTCAAGTCGCTGTATCCATTGAAAAGCAAGAGATGTGCTTTGTTTCTCCGGCAATCTTTTTAGATAAAGTAGAGCAATGGCACAACCATGGGAGCCTGAACTAATGCAAAAGTGGTTACTCTCTTTTTTGTTGATATTTTCTGTTCCAGCACTGGCCACACCGACAGCAAACGTAACAGATTTGGCGTCGCTTCAACAGCAGTTGTCTCAGCATGAAATCGTGCGCGGAGATTTTACGCAGCAGCGTCATCTGGAAATGTTCAGTCAACCTCTAACCTCTAAAGGTCAGTTCACACTGAGCAAAACACATGGCTTGTTGTGGCAACAAACAGAACCTTTCGCAGTCAATTTGGTATTGACGGAAAACAAACTTCGTCAAACTTTTGCCGACCAAGCACCGAAAACGATCTCTGCACAAGAAAACCCAATGGCGTTCTACTTTAGTCATGTGTTTTTATCCGTGTTCCACGGGGATACTTCTGCACTGCAAGAACAATTCACACTCGATTTTTCAGTTGAGAACAATCAGTGGCAGCTCGTTTTAGTGCCCAAACAGTCACCATTAAATGCGGTGTTTAAAGCCATCACCCTTTCCGGTAAAACGCATATTGATCGCCTAACCCTGCAAGAGCTGCGCGGCGATAAGACCGAAATCACGTTTACAAACCAGACCTCTCTACCTCAGGAACTCACGGATGCCGAAGACGCTCAATTCCGTTTCTAAACTCAGTCTTGGCACTCACACCTTTGCTCTGGTTTGGCTCAATCTCGTTGTTTTAGCGGGCGCGTTGCTACTCAAACAATGGGTTTGGAGTGCAGAATCTCCGATTGAGACCAACATTTTAAAACTGCTGCCGAAGAACCAACAAAACCCGGTGGCTGAGCAAGCCTTTGAGTCGGTCTCGGCAAGTATGAGCGACAAAGTCATTTTCGTGATCACAGCGCCGGACAAAAATGCCCTTTTTGCAGCGGCCGCTGAATTTGATAAGGGGTTACGCCAAAGTAATCATTTTCGCGATGTCGTGGGGAAAATCTCACCTCAAGAACAGCAAGCTTGGGCGAGTTACTACTTTAAGCACCGCTTCCAATTGCTGACGCCTGAACAACGAGAGCGTTTAAGCCAAAATCCAGAACAGCAAGTGCAGCATGTGATTCAGTCGCTGTACAACCCGTTTTCTGGAGTGACCGGGCAAGAGTTACAAAATGACCCTTTCTTGCTATTTCGTGATTATTTAAGCCAAGTTACCCAGCAATCGTCCTCTTTCCGATTGGATAACGGCTATCTGTCCGTCGAGAAAGACGGTGCTCAATACTTGCTTATTACTGCCGAGCTAAAAGACTCACCTTATAGCCTAACTGGGCAGCTTGCCGTCCCTGACATTCAAGCGCTAGAACAAAGCGTCGCGCAGAAATATGGCGCTGAAGTCGCACATACTGGCGTTCTATTTTACGCCGACTTTGGTACGCAAAGTGCAAAATCGGAGATCAGTACCATCGGTGTGTTCTCTCTGCTCGGTATCATTGCATTGTTCGTATTGATCTTTCGTAGTGTGGTGCCACTGTCTCTCGCACTGCTTTCCATCACCATTGGTTTGCTCGTTGCGTTGTCAGTGACAACGTGGATTTTTGGAAAAGTCCATCTGTTCAGCTTAGTGTTTGGCGCAAGTTTAATCGGCGTGTCTATCGACTACGCATTCCACTACCTAACGGAACGTCTTGCGGCGGGAAATGAATGGGATAGCGAGCAAGGGTTAAAGCATATTTTCATAGCGATCACACTGGGCTTAATCACCAGTTTGATCGGCTATTTGGGCATGTTGGTGGCACCGTTTCCTGGTTTGCAACAGCTTGCGCTGTTTTCATCCATTGGTCTGATTGCCGCTTACATCACCGTGGTGGCTTGGTATCCGATACTGGCTCGTAACCCATCGCAATCCATTTCGAACTTACCAGGACAATCATTGTTGGCGAAATGGTTAACGCTTTGGAATCAACCTCGAATTAAAGTCGGATTACCGATGTTATGTGTGGTTGCGAGTGGCTTTTTCTTGCTGCAATTGAACTACGATGACGACATTCGTCTACTGCAAACGATGCCGAACGATCTCAAGCAGCAAGAAACCTTGATTACGACGCTTAGTGGCATGCAATCTTCGCAGCAAATGTTGGTCATTACCGCAGACGATGACGAAAACCTAATGAAAAAGCTGGAGTCTTTGACGCCAACTTTAGAAGCGTGGAAAGCGGACAGCACCATCGAAAGCTACCAGAGTCTGAGTCGCTACTTGAGCTCAGTGGAACGTCAGCAACAAGACTATCAATTGATTCGCGATCTTTACGCGACACAATCCAGCCCACTTGCATCCGGGCTGGGCTTAAGTAAAAAGCCCAAAATGGACACCGACTTTATCCCTGTTACGGTTGAGCAGTACTTGCAAAACCCGGTATCAGCGCCTGTACGTTTTCTTCATTTGGGTAAGATCAAAGGAAAATCGGCAACGGTTGTGGTGTTAAACCAATTGCAAGACTCCGCTGTTGTTAAGGCATTTGCTAAATCACAGTCTGATGTTGTCTACCTAAACAAAGCAGAAGAAATCTCCGCCCTATTTGGTGAATACCGAATCAAAATCATGGAGCTATTGGTAGCCGCCAGTGCTGTGATCTTTCTGGTATTAATCAAGCGGTACGGTCTGCAACACAGTTGCCGAGTTTTACTGCCATCATTGATTGCTTGCGCCTGCGGTCTGGCAACTGCTGTCGCGATGGGAACAACATTAAACCTGTTCAACTTGCTTGGCTTGGTGCTCATTCTTGGTATAGGGATCGATTACACTCTGTTCTTTGCCGAGAAAGCCCGCAGTGTGAGCACACTATTGGCGATCACCCTTTCGGCAATGACCACTGTGTTGTCATTTGGATTGCTGTCACTCAGCCAAACTCACGCGATTCACAGTTTTGGCATTACGGTGTTAAGTGGTATTTTTGTCGCTTGGCTGCTCTCTCCGATTGCAATTAAAACAGAGGAAACGACGTCATGATTTTCAATCACGCCTTTCGCTGCGCGACGTTATTCGCACTGAGCCTGTTTTTAAGTGCATGCAGCTTGGTCCCTCACCAATCGACGCCTCAGGTCGACATTGCCGAGCACACCCAAGTTAGCTTGCCCACTCCCGCAAGCTTGGGCTATCAGTTGTCTGCCAGTCAGTTAATTACGGCTTCTTGGGCAATAGATGGTAAAACCAAATCTGAGCAACTTCCGGTACAACTGCAAGTGATCAACAACGAAGTGGTGCTGGCAGGCTTCTCATCCTGGGGGACGAGAGTACTCTCACTGTCTTACGATGGAGAACAAATTCAAACCGAAGTGCTCAACGGTTTACAAGGTTCGCTACCGCAGCCAGAACAGGTATTATTTAACCTGATGATCACGCTCTGGCCGAGTTCCGCTTGGGAAGGATCGTTAAATGAGGTAAGGTGGCGAATTATTGATAAAAATAATTCTCGCGCCATCTTTGATAGCGACGGTGAAAAGATCATTGAGATTCACTACAGCTCTTCTAACAAGTTAGAGGGTAAGGTTGATTTTCACCACCTCAAGCATCAGTTTTCAATTTCTATTCAAACACTGCAACATCAGATTAATTAAGAACAATTTAGAATAACAATATGCCTATTCGCTCTTCTCAACCTTTGTATATTCAGGCCTGTGGCTTTCACTCTGCCATGGGACAAGATGATGCGCTCATCCACCAGTGTTTATCAGGAGCGAAGCCATCCAACATGGTGGTTGACCGAGATATTTTAAATTCAGGCCGCCAAACAGTAATCGGTCGAATTGCACAGACGTTACCGCAATTACCGACCGCACTCAGCCAGTTTGATACGAGAAACAACCGCCTCGCACTTTCGGCTTTGCAGCAAATCGAAGGCGACGTGCGTGACGCCATGGCTAAATATGGTCGTGACCGTATCGCAGTCGTGATCGGCACCAGCACATCTGGCATTTCAGATGGCGAAATCGCATTTGGTGAAAAGCTGGCAAAGGGTCATTTTCCTGCCGACTACCATTACACCAAACAAGAGCTTGGCAACTGCAGCGATTTTATTGCCGCCTACTTTGATTTGAGCGGCCCACATTACTCAGTTTCAACCGCCTGTTCTTCTAGTGGCCGTGTCTTTTTAACCGCGCAACGCCTGATTCGCTCTGGCATTGTTGATGCGGTTATTGTGGGTGGTGTGGATACCATTTGTCGCCTCACACTAAACGGCTTTAACGGTTTAGAAGCTCTATCCGATAGCCTTTGTAAGCCGTTTGATCAACATCGCAACGGCATCAATATCGGCGAAGCCGCAGCATTAATGTTGCTAAGCAAAACACCTGCGCCCGTTGCTCTTCTCGGAGCTGGCGACAGCTCAGACGCACACCATATTTCCGCACCACATCCAGAAGGGGTAGGCGCAGAAGAAGCGATGAAAAAAGCGTTGGCCAATGCAGGACTTACAGCGCAAGACATTGGTTACATCAACGCGCATGGCACAGCAACGCCGTTAAACGATGCGATGGAAAGCAAAGCTATTCATCGCTGCTTTGGAGACTCCGTTCCCGTAAGCTCGACAAAGCCACTTACCGGACACACATTAGGTGCAGCAAGTGCAACGGAAGCCGCGATCGCTTGGCATATTCTCAAGTACAACCTTGATTTGCCAATACAACACTGCGAAACCAAAGCAGACGATATCCATATATCGTTAGTTGAGACGCCAACCAAACTGGGTAACAAAGCGATTCTCAGCAACTCTTTTGCTTTTGGTGGCAATAATATTAGTCTTATTTTTGGTTACGCTCATGACTAAACTTCCTCCCATCGAACAACTTTTGCCACACGACAAACCAATGATCTTGGTTGATCGTGCTTTGGATGTTCAACAAGATACGATTCACTGCCAGGTTGATATCGCAGAACACAACCCGTTCTTCGACTCGACCTCTCAAACCGTGCCAGCTTACGTTGGCATTGAGTTTATGGCGCAATCTGTCGCGGCGTGGTCTGGTTACCACGCATTAATGAAGGAACAAGCGCCACCGATTGGCTTTTTGCTTGGTAGCCGTCGATACACGTCTGAATGCGATACGTTTTCTCGCGGACAGGTGCTCGATGTGTATGCTGAAAAAGTTATGGAAGATAACGGTATGGCGGTTTTTTCAGCCCGTATTGAGCTACAAGGAACTGTTGTAGCGACTTGCCAATTGAACGTTTACGTTCCATCAGAAGAAAAATTACAAGAAATGAAAATCAGGAGTCAACAATGACCCGACAAGTCCTCGTTACAGGTGCCAGCAAAGGCATCGGTAAAGCCATTGCCGTTCAATTAGCCAAAGATGGTTTCCAAGTCATTGTCCATTACATGGGCGATCAACAAGGCGCGCAAGACACCCTAAACACCATCGAACAGCATGGTGGTAGCGGTCGTCTTATCCAATTCGACATCAGTGACCGTGCAGATTGTCGTGAGAAGCTCGAAGCCGATATCGCCGAACACGGCGCTTACTATGGCGTAGTAAACAACGCTGGCATCACAAAAGATACCGCTTTCCCTGCGATGACCGAAGAAGAATGGGATGGTGTGATTCATACCAACTTAGATAGCTTCTACAACGTTCTTCACCCTTGTGTTATGCCAATGGTGCAAAAGCGCAAAGGAGGCCGAATTGTTACCCTTGCATCAGTCTCTGGCCTGATGGGTAACCGTGGCCAAACCAACTACAGCGCAGCAAAAGCGGGCGTAATTGGTGCGACAAAATCACTCGCACTTGAACTGGCAAAACGCAAAATCACCGTCAACTGCGTTGCACCAGGGCTTATCGACACAGGCATGGTAGACGAACACGTGAAAGAACATGCGATGCCGCAAATTCCTTTGCGCCGCATGGGAGAGCCAGAAGAAGTTGCTGGTTTAGTCAGTTACCTTATGTCTGACATCGCAGGCTATGTAACTCGCCAAGTCATTTCGGTAAACGGAGGCCTAGTATGAGCCGTCGAGTTGTTGTAACCGGAATGTCAGGCGTGACTGCGTTTGGTAACGATTGGCAATCTGTCGAACCAAAACTGCGTGACTGCCAGAACGCGACGCAATACATGCCTTCTTACGAACAGTATGATGGTTTGAACACCAAGCTCGCGGCACCAATTTTAGATTTTGAACTGCCAAAGCACTACAAGCGCAAGCAAGTACGCGGCATGGGGCGTGTTTCCAAATTGGCGACCGTCGCAACAGAAAACGCACTGAGCCAAGCAGGTTTGATTGGTAACGACGTACTCACCAATGGTCAAACGGGTATCGCATACGGCTCATCAACAGGCAGTACTGACGCAATCGGTGCATTTGGTGTCATGCTGAATGAGAAAACCACGAAAGCGATCACCGCAACGACTTACGTGCAGATGATGCCGCATACGACGGCAGTGAACGTTGGTCTATTTTTCGGTTTGAAAGGCCGAGTGATCCCAACCAGCAGTGCATGTACCTCGGGCAGCCAAGCAATCGGCTACGCCTACGAAGCGATCAAACATGGCTACCAAACGGTAATGGTTGCTGGTGGCGCTGAAGAACTGTGCCCAACGGAATCCGCTGTCTTCGATACCCTTTTTGCCACCAGTCTGAAGAATGAAGACCCGAAAAGTACACCAAGACCTTATGACTCCGATCGCGATGGTTTGGTGATTGGTGAAGGTGCGGGAACGCTGGTTCTGGAAGAGTACGAACACGCCGTCGCTCGTGGCGCGAAAATCTATGCAGAAATCATCGGTTTTGCCAGCAACTGTGATGCCGCACACGTCACTCAACCACAGATGGAAACCATGCAAATCTGTATGGAAATGGCTTTGCAAAACGCGGGCATTCCTGCTGAGAAGATCGATTATGTATCTGCTCACGGCACAGCCACCGACCGCGGCGATATTGCGGAAAGCAACGCAACAGCGAATGCTCTGGGCAAAGTGCCAATCAGTTCACTCAAGAGCTACTTTGGCCACACACTAGGCGCCTGTGGCGCGATTGAAGCGTGGCTAGGTTTAGAAATGATGCACACAGGCTGGTTCAACCCAACGCTCAACCTAGAAAACCTCGACGAGCAATGTGGCGATTTAGACTACATCGCCGGACAAGGCCGAGAGCTGGACGTGAAATATTTGATGAGTAACAACTTCGCCTTTGGCGGCATCAACACCTCCATCATCTTTAAAAAGATGTAATTCCCTTAGTAAATGCAAAGCGCTGGTTAACCAGCGCTTTTTTGTTGGTGGATATCCAGATTGCTAGAAATTGCAATGGCTAGAATGCCATTCAAAAGTTGTAGATAGAGTGGCAATTACAGCCAAAAACCTAAAAACGACAAAGCCCCGATAACTCAAAGAGTTATCGGGGCTTTTGAATAAATGGCACGCCCTATTGGATTCGAACCAATGACCACATCCTTAGAAGTGATGTACTCACAGGATTACACACAATTACTCAAAGTTATATTACCATTTAAAATCAACGACTTAATGACAATCAACAAGATAACAGTATCACTTATAGTTACATTTGGCTACACTAGACTAAACAGTAACCCGACTACATAGCCGACTACGAAGTTTAGCTAATAGCAGTTCATTCAAGGTAACTAATATGTTAACTGTAAAAGAGATAGAAGCATTTCCTGCAAAAAAAACTGCTTACTATAAACCAGATAGTACAGGCGAAAGAGGAACTGGGCGCTTAACTGTTCAAGTAACTCCTGCAGGATCTAAAATCTTCAAGTTCAAATACCATAAAGAGAAGAAAGAAGTTTTCATCACTTTAGGTAAGTTCCCTGCTCTAACTTTATCTAAAGCACGTGATCTAGCTAACGAGTACAGTACAATGCTCTCTAAAGGATTAGATCCAAAAAATGAGCTAGAAAGGCAGTATGAAGAGAAGAAAATAGCAGAACGTGAAAAAGATCAATTAGGCACCTTTGAGCAACTTATTGAGTTCCATAAGTAGAACAAACAAGATGATGGAAATCGTAGTCACGAAGACGAATATCAGCTCATAGTGAAAAATGTGTTCCCTCATCTCGACATACATCGAAAGGCGAAAGATTTTGAAACTGAAGATTTTTTGGACATATTAGCAATCCCAATTGAAGAAGGATTTGTGGACAAGAGTAATAAAATTCGCTCCATTCTGCATGCGGCATTCAACTTCGCTTTAGGGTACGAAAATAACCCTAAATTCAGAAAAAGAGAAACCAAATTCGCTCTTGACCACAATCCGATATCGAAAATACCAAAACAACCTGAAAAAATTGGTTCACACTTCCTATCTTGGAATGAAGTAACCCAATTACTTTATGACATGGAACATAGATTTGATGATTTAAACCTTGCATACCAAACCAGACAAGTGCTAAGGCTTTGTTTTTACCTGGGAGGGCAACGACCTCACGAAGTGGTAACGATCAAATGGTCGCACATAAATTTTGATCAAAAAACTGTTCTTGTCAGCGAAGCTTTCCAAAAAACAAAGAAAAATCACATGCTTCCTCTGACTAACTCTGCAATCCAAATACTAGAAGAAATCAGAGAACAAACGGCTACTATTGGTAGCCCATTTGTTTTCTTTAAGAAAACAAATTCAAATGAACATATGCCTACCAACACTATTGCTCAAGCACTGCTAACTTACAAAAAAGTTACAAAAATTAGGCCTTTTGTCGCTAGGGACTTTCGGAGAACAGTAAAAACATTGGGAGGGGAAATCAAGATTCCCAAAGAGTACCGTGATCGTATACAGGGGCATGCTATCAATGATGTATCTGGTAGGCACTATGATATGTATGAGTACATTGATGAAAAACGATTGGGACTTGAACTATGGGAAAAGGCGCTCAATTCACGCCTTGAAGATTATAAGCTAGTATTTTTTGAGAGAGAGCTTCCTTGGAAGAAAAAGAGCCTTACCTCCTAATACAACTAATTTTATCTACGATAACTGCCAAGAAAGACTCGATAGCTCAATCACAACCAAGCCATTGCCCTTTCGAGTTACAGGCGTGGCTGACAACTAACAAAGCGAGCGGTAGCTTGACCATCCCCAAAAATATCAAAACAGTCGTGCAATAACTTGCACGACTGTGAGGCTTTTCTTTAAATACTGATTTATTTTTTTGTCAATTGAATTTTCTTGACGGTCTTTAAGACACCGTTAAATATCTTATCTCTTACGCTTTCATTGATATCAGTTGGTAGCGAGTTTCCGACAGAATCAATCACCTCCATTGCCATCGATTCAAACTCATCGAGCAATAAGCGAACCTTTTCTCGCCTTATGTTCGGGACGTTCATAGTGTGAAAGGTATCTTCGAAATGGCGCGGTTGAAGTTGGTGCCACTTCCATTTTCGACCACTAGTACCACGTAAGCTCATTGCCATCTTGATCTTACGCTCACTCAAACCACGCCCACCTGCCAGTGGATGTGCCGAAATAATGTCATACAGTGGTGCAAGCTGATATCGACCAGATGCGGCTATACTTACAGAGAAATTCTTTCCATGCCCGTCAATGGCAGCTAGTAGCCAAAACAATATCTGAGAACGTGCAAAAGTAACGGTATCGTTGATTTCGTATGAGTATCGCAAAATATCAATAGATTCTTCTATGCCGATACCACCGTCAATTTCATATTTTCTAGCTGAGGGAATCCCTTTTGCCTGGCAAAAATCCTCATGGGGCAAGCGCAAGTAATAGCTGTTATCAGAAGATAATTTTCGGTCAAATCGCTCAACAGACAAGGCACGAACATCACCAGCACGAATAATGTCACAGTTTGCCGTTTGAATGCCGAACGCCTTTGCTAGCCTCATACAAATCAACTCATTATCTACACTAGCAGACAAATCAATAACATTGTTCTGAGAAACAATTTCACCTATTGGCAGCTTGATAATATGCGTAGTTGGAGTCATTCCCTGTGGTAGCATCCATCTTCCATCGTAGAACAGTAAGGCTGTCTTTTCCTGCGCTCCCGCTATCGAGATCCTAAAATCATCTTCCTCTTTCAGCATCCCCAAAGGAGCGTCCTCCATATATCCCTTTAGGATTCTAACCAATTCCTTTTCGGATAACGCCTTTGCGGTTATGGTTCGATGATCATCTACATCAAAGCCCTCTGGAACTAGCGTGATAGCACCTACAGCATCTCGACCAACCTTAGCTAATAGGTCGAATGGCTGTTTAGTATCTGCTTTATAGCGAGCCACTATTCTATCTCGTATCTGCTGATTATCTGGCAGTAAGTTATCAAAGAAGTTAATAACCTCACTGCCAGTATACGCATCCTTCCTGAGAGGCATAGAAAGCGAGATAGGGCGACTATTTGATGCTGAAATCCAGTCCGAATCGTAAGTGAAAACATGTGCGCCGTTTGTTCGCTTTTCAAGTACCCCAACCTTTACGCCATTCATGTAAGCATGAAGTCGATTCACCATTCGTCAACAGCCCTTTTAGTTTCAGTAATGTACTCGCCTTTAGGCACAATATGCATTTCTAGCCCATTGATGGACAGGAGCTTGAATAATGTTTCGATCGTGGATTTTTCAGGGTTGCTTTCAAAATTTGATACCGTTGCTTGCCGCAGACCAAGATCTGTTTGCTTTAGGCCGTTGTCCTTTCGGGCTTCGCGTAACGCATTGCCGAGGGCTGTCGGTGTGTTGACTAGCATTATGATACCCTTAGTTAGATATGGAGATAGTGTGCATTATATACCCCATAGAGTATATAATGCAAATATACTCTATGGGGTATATTGAAATAATATACTTCACAGAGTATATTTAATGCCTATACTCTAAACAGTATATGAGCAGAAGTTAGTCAGAACTCTGTCCAGAGCACATATCATCCAAGAGTTTTATGTAAAACGACTTAGTGAAATAGACTAGTCGTAAATAGCCCAACGACATTGTTTGCGATATCTGGTGTAATGCTAAAACTCAAGAGCACACTATCGTTCGCAACTCAGAAGAGATCCTTCTTAGTTGCCTAAATCACCTTTGCCCCAATACGAGTTTGTATCGATGGATAGACTAAGCCTTACCAGCATTTTTACGATACATAAACTAATGAAAAAGCAAAATGCAAGTCTATTGATTGTTAATCAATAAAATCAGAAACCATTAAGAGATTTTAGTCACTTTAAACCATGATGCTTAAAGGATTCTATAGGTAGTGCTTTTCATGTTTTTTATGTATTATTTACTCTAACTTATTGTTTTAACTAGGTCATGAATAAGTGCGTCACTTTTGTAAGCTATTCAATTGATATCGCAGATTGTTCTTTAAATAGGAGACTTTTTACTATGAGTAGTAATGCTGGAGGTGCGGCTACAAATGCTGGTATAGACTTTCAACAACGAATATCTGCATTATTTTTGACACATATGTTTATGGATGTTGTATTTATTGATGATCTAGGTATGGATAAGAACTCGAAGATTGTTGAGTTAACATTTGAGTCTAATAACGAAATCGATGATCTTGTCATCAAAACAGAACAATCTACGATATTCATTCAAGCTAAGAGATCTATCACTTGTTCAGAGTCTGAAAGCTCTGAGTTTTATAAGGTCATAAAGCAGTTTGTTTCACAATATTTAACTAATACAAACAGTAACGATAGATTTGTACTTGCAACGACATCGAAATCATCATCGAAAATCACTGTCGAACTAAAAAAAATATTAGAAAGTATACGGTCTAATGACAAAGGTTTTCTAAATAACCCATTGAACAAATCAGAGCAAGATGTTCTTAGAATAGTTAAGAAAAACATTGCATCTAACTATAAAGACATTACGAATAAACCAGCCTCAGATGAAGTTGTAAATTCTATACTAGAGTTATCACATGTGTCTGTTATTGATATTGAAGAGGGAATGCCTCTAGAGAAAGCAATTCTTACTTTAATATCAGGAAAAGTTTCCGTATTGCCTGAGCTTTTTTGGTCGAACTTAATAAATATTGGACTAACGTTATCAAAAAAACGTTCTTCCATTAACCTAAAAGGACTTGAAGCCAGAATCGGTAAATTTATTGAACAAGAGAAAAAAGAAAACGGGCAAAACAACAGCCTTGATTTTACACTAAAAGGGGGTATCTCCTCAGGAAGGGAAGTTCTAATAATTGAGTCTTTTTCCGAAGATTTTGACTTTATGATTGTTGAATTTATTCGCTTTGAAGACGATGGGGAAAATAGACTTTCTTTTTCCAATAACAAAGTTGAATTGAAAAATGGAGATGAATGGAATGTAATTTATCGGGCTTCAACCTTTGCTGGTGTTGAGCGATATATAAAGGAAAATATAGGTATATTTGAAACCGCTAAAGTAGCTATTTTGGAAATTAATTCAGACGAAAGTGTTGACGAGATGAACGTTGCTAAAAGCCATTCTGAGTTATGCTTAAAGTTAATAAATGAAAACACAGCTCCTTTCGAATGTATAATTTGTGGTGATGACATTTCTGATGACAGCTCTCCGATAATTGAGATTGATGAGATAGGTTTACCTCATAATGTAGGATTAGCCCATAGGGGATGTTTATCTCCTTTGCATAGAATTTTAGGTGTAATAGACTCTGATTTATTCAGAAGCAATAAGAACTTAGTCAATTTTAACTATGATAAATGGTATTTATTGTCTGTTAAAGGGCAGGGATTATTTTCCAGTCTGGCTATGTTACCTAAAAGTCTAAAACCTCTATTCTGGAAACCTGATTATAATAGCCTATCTAAAGGGAAGTACTGTATAAAAATAAACTTGGATGACGGCAGCTCTAGATATGTACAAGATAGAGGCCGTATTCAAAGAGAGACGATTAGCTCCGCAAAAGATAAATCTCAGTGGTTTAATGAACGCTTTAAAGCTGCCTCTGATGAAAATAACCCACATTGCTACACTTCAGATAGTGGCATATTTACTACTTACTCACACGCATTACAATGTAAAAAAGACAATGAGAGTATACTTATATGTAAAGATGCTGAGCCAGTATTATTTACTCGAGCGATAGACAAATCACATTCAGTTTTTGAACGTTATTATGCACCACTAATGATTTTCCTTGATAAGGAAAATGGCCTTCCTATACTGATAAATGACGCAATGATATTTTTATCTAACCCTATTAATGTTGATTCTTTTATAAGAAACTGGGAGCTAGCTGGGGTTGCTTTACCTCCTTTCACAGTTTCAATAATTGAAAGTGACGAAGAATTTGACAAATTAATCATTAACCTAAAAAAAGATGAGGTTACCGTTTTAATTGACCCTGAAATTGACATGAATGGTCAATTAGTTTCAGGATTAATTGTCGAAGATTTTAATGACATGGAAACGTTAATCGAAAAATATAGTTAGAGGTTATCAATGTTTAAACCCTCTAGTTTTAATATGTTTGCACCTAATATTAATTAGGTGTAAACAAATATATTAGTTAAGGATCATTATTGGTTCAAAAATTCATTCAATAACTAGTCATATTAGTTACTGCTTTGATTTATATATCAAGCTAGATTTCAATAACCTCCCGATATATGATTTTTTGGTAACCCACTATAAATATAGTTATAAAAATTCAAATATTGATGTGGTAAGCTCAGGCAGTTAGTTCCATAAGAACAGGTTAGTTAATCTAACTCGAATAGGGTAGGTCTTTCATTTTACTATCTAGTTTAGCCAAACTTCAGCTAATCCGTATTTTTCTAAATTAGCAAAGCCACTGACACGTTTATGTCCAAACATGAGTTTGAATCTAGGCTAGGATTATCTAGGCTAGGATTAACTGACTAAGTAGAGCACTGGTCATTCTTAATAGAAAAGCTACAGAGCTAAGCTCTGTAGCCTAGCTAACTCTGCGCCAATAGATAGATTAGTAACTCTGAACAGGTGGGGAAATAGGCACTACAGGGCTTCTAGTGAGAACAATACCAAATTAAATCGTTATCGGTATTATCAAGAACACTGTTCTCGTAAATTCATAACTACATTAGTTTTTTGTTTTTTGTTTTTTGTTTTTTAATATGAAAAAACAAGTTATGTTTGAACACTGTTCTGAACATTTTCAGTCCTGAACTTACCTATTTACATCCCTAAAGTAATACTAGTCACCCTTATGGATAAAGGCTTTATGGAAACATAAACTACTTTAGTTATCCCTAAAAATCCGATGAAGAGCAAAGCGGATTTTTTCGATGCACGAAAAACCGCTTTGCGTGCAAACCCCAATGCACGAAAGTTCACTTTACGTGCGAAGCAATAGAAAATGTCACACGAAGCACTAAAACTGTCTTTTGCGACACAGCAATTGCTCTCTGCGACAACGAAAAAAAATCAACAAGAGCAAACTTTGCTCATTTATTTTTAATTTTTCGGTATTGCTCCTTATATTAAAGCTATAACCGTTATAATAGTTATAACAGTCATAATAGTTATAACATATTTTTTTGAGGGAATGTAGCCTTATTTAGGTCCAAGGATTAATAACTAATAAATAAAAACGACAATATAAAAAATTATTATTCAAATAAGAAAACTCAAGGCATTTAATAGAGACACTATTCCACGAAAAATCATGCTGCTTGCCAGCATGAATACATTTAGTTATTTACCTATTTGACAATCAAATTATTATAGTTGACCTTCTAGTGCTAAATAATTTTATTCTTCAATTTGTATACAGCAGTTCGTGACACACCTAATATTCTCGCAATCTCATTCATCGTAAGAGATGGGTCATCATCTCTTTCTTTTAATAGCTGTTTCAACTGTTCACGCTTCGCTATGTTAGGATTGGTGCCTTGTTTCGCTCCGCTTAAAACGGGGAAATTATTAACTATCATAAACGCTTCATATCTGCGTATACAGTTTAGGAGTGTCAACGATTTTTGAATGTTATTCGCACTCTTTAACCAGATCAGAGCATCCTTAATTTTCCACAAGTTTGCCTCAACGTCCCCTCCTAGCACCCTTGCAACGTTTACAATCCAATCGTCGTAGCAAGAAGTAATGTTGTCGATATCATTAATTTGCTCGTAAGCATGTGGGTAATGCTCCCGTGCAAATGCCAGTATAGCTTTCGCATAGCTTTGCCAGCCTGCGTTGTCTCGATCCAGTTTGAGTAGCTCAGACATCACCAATCGCGGCTCTACTGAGAATAAGTTGAGCCAAGAATAAAGAGTTCTTGCATCCAAGCGTTCTTTACCTTGTTTATAGTCTTCTAGCTTACTTTGCGCATCTTCATTATCACTATGGCGATAGACGGCAGAAATCAATCTTCTTGTGGCTTTCTTATATGCTAGAGCACTCCTAGAAGAGTGATGATCTCGACAATAGTATGGAGACTGATTCACTCGTTTGTAGCAAAGCGCACAGAAAGGTAAAGCCAAAGTAGTGTGTTTTGTTTGAGTATTGTCAGATGATGGCCTTTGAGGTGTCAATCCCTTCGCTTTAACGAGCATTTGCTCAATCACATCAATGTATTCGATAACTTCATCGTTTTGATCTTGAAGTAATCCTTTTGGTGAGAGATTCGATGTTGGGGTTCTGAAGCTAATAAGCTTATCAATTGATGCAGACAACCCTCCTGCAAAACGAACGAACTCCTTAATGGTATTCGGCTTTCGATCCGCAAAAGTCTTTAGAAAACGAAGATTTAACATTAACACTTCAGACACTTCTAACTCTAAATCAACATCAAATGCTTCAATAACAGATATACCATTTGGACTCTTCTTTTGAGTTAGCTTTTTGTTTTCACTTCTAGATCGTGCTTCAAGTTTCTTAAGGTTGTCCTCCAGTTTCTTTTCAAGTACTACCGCAGCTACCTTATCCATCAGTGTAAACCCCATTACGTCTTTTCTTTAATCTACAACACTTGCGTTTGTTTTCATACGATTACATCAAACAGAAACATAAAAACAAAAATGAGAACAATAAAAATGATAGATAGTAATTTTATAAGAGTTAGTGAGTTGGCTACGTACTTGAACATAAGCAAAGTAACAGTCTGGAGATGGAGGAAAGAAGGTCGCCTTCCTGCTGCTCGTGCAATCAGCCCGAAAATTGTGGGCTGGAAACGAGAGACTATTGAAAGATGGCTCGAAGAACAAACAACAGAGCTACCGTACTAAGGGGTGTAAGTGAATGAACATACAAACTAACGAACGCACTTACATTACAGACTTACGTACCAAGCTTAAGCAGCAATTTATTCAAGAGATGCATAACGCGAACAAGGATCCCGATAAGGGCATTATCTTCGACGTGATGTTTGACGCTTACGAAGCTGCAAAAGCAGAAGGAAAATGTTTTGAGAACCCAGCACAGTTGCAAGCAGCCGTTGGAGGGAGATATGTAAAAGCTCAAATAGCATTTCAAATTCTCGATTCTGCTCAACCTAATACGAATCGATATAATCGAGAAGTTCCCCAGTGGTTTTCCAGCCCGCTAGAAACTGCACTAAAACTCGACATAGCGGCTTTGTGGCAAGCTGTAGAGAGTGACATTGCTAGTATTGTAGAAAGTCGAGTAAAGATAGCTGAACACTGTTCTGAACAGAAACGCCTACAAGCATTACAATCTAGTGAGCTAGTCGAAGAGCTTCAAGACAAACTTGATGAGCTGAAAGAACTACCAGGACAACTGAGTGAACTAAAGATCGACAATGAGCGCTTAAAAACCGAAGTGAGCGTACTTGAAAACAGAGCCTCAACTTTGCAAGCCAGTTCAGACTCTTCATTTGCCTTACAGCGTGAAAACGCGATTTTAGAAGACAACAATGCGAAGCTTAAATCTGAAAATCAGAATATGAGAAAAGAACTTGAGCGAACTGCTGCCCTCTTGCAAGAAACGCTTATCAAGAAAGCTAACTTAGAAGGTCGCTTAGAAGAGCGCGGCGAGTTTTCTAAAACTACCAACAAACGGCATCCAAGCTAAAAATAATACACTTTGCATCACGATAACCTATTCCCACGATTGGGAATAGGTATGATATCTTCTTATCTATTCGAGATAACTGAAATTAGCAATGCCTCAATGCCGTAAGAAGTTAGCCCCACCTCCACAGATGAACACAAGCGAAATATTGAATGTTTTATCTAGGACGAAGTTTAATGCACTGAATGCTGTTCAGTGCGATCGCAAAGGTCAACTTTATGTGGATATTGGAATGAACAATGTTCGCGCTATCATTAACAGCGAGAAGACTCATGTTTCGTTTTTCTGTCGCTATTCCAACTACGTCGAAATCGTCGACTCAATTCTCGAAGCGTTTGCAGCCGAACAAAGCTTAGTCATTGAAAGCAGAGAAAATTCCCCCACAAATTAAAGCAAGATCCCATAGCACCTCACAAATCACTATCGAACCGCTGACTCATTCCCACGCATGGGAATGACTACAAAGAGAGTCCAATTCCGAACCTGGTTCTAGTTCCTAAAGTACGGACCGCAAGTCAAGAACCACCCTTATGTGTATGTAAGCTTAGCGCTTATCTTGACTAATAATCTTCTCCAAAATTTCTTGTTTATATTCAGTAAGTAATGCTTCACTCTCTAGCTTTTCTATTTCGTTGTTCAAATGTTCACCATGAACTGGAAACAGACCCAACAGTTCTTTATGTGCGACTATTTGAACATTAATTTCAACGATTTTGGTGTTTAACTGATCTTGGTATTGTCGCTCTTCGCTAACAGGCTCTGACTCTAAATACCCTTGGCCTACTCTATGCTTTTCTTGTGTGACTTTTGTGCCTCCGACTGCAACAAATTGAGCGTTATTTATTCGAGGGGGACTTAATCGCACAACCTTCCCTTCCTGTTCTAGTATTTTCAAAATTCGATAAGACTGATTATTAAAACGCTCAATATGTTCATCAATGCAGTAATGCGTCTCGAGAAAAGGCCTCAATAGCTTTCGGTAACTAAACAAACTGAAGTACTCTTCTTGCTCATAATGCTGAAGAGTTTCCAAACCGATTTTGTACAACTCTTTAGTACCTACTCTCATATACTTCCTTATCAAATGAGTAATATATTATCCAATCTACGAGTGGGTAATATATTACTCGCTCGTATTTAAGTCAAGTGATTATCATGGAGTCAATTCAATCACTGATGTAAACTGAAAAGAAACTTCGTCATGTAACGGTATGAATAATTTAGCGAAAGAAATAGCTCAAAATATCATTGATAAACGAACAAAAATCGGACTATCAAGCTCCGATGCGAGTATCAAGGCGGGCTTTAGTCGTGGCTACTTAGGTAAGGTAGAAAGAGATGGCGTTCGAATCACAGTTGAAAAGCTTTATCAGCTAGCTCGAGTCCTCGATTGTGAAGTGACTGATCTTTTACCCAAAGATCGATCTGACTTACTGGATTAGGAGAAGCTTAAGCCCTTAAGCTTTTTCACGAACAACTACACTGCTCTCGCAGTGTAGATTTCTACCTGTGTATTTCCTTTGCCAACTTTAGAAAACACCATCCACTTCACTGATAAGTCAGTATCTTTTCTGCTTTTATGCATCCTTTGGTATAGTCATGAAATGCATTTGTACTGAGCTGGCTAATCGCATGGAATCGACAATCAATAAATCAAAGCTATCTGAAACCGACATCATCACGAAATTCATTCTTCCTGCTATCAAAGATGCAGGATGGGATGATATGTCTCAAATCCGTCAAGAGGTTAAACTGCGTGACGGTAAGGTCATCGTTCGTGGTCAGGCAGCAGCGAGGAAAAAGGTAAAATCTGCGGACATCGTCCTTTACCATAAACCGAGCATGCCTCTAGCAGTTGTCGAAGCAAAAGCGAATAAGCATGAAATCGGCAAAGGTATGCAACAAGGACTAGATTACGCCAGCCTACTTGAAGTCCCTTTTGTCTTTGCCTCAAATGGCGACGGATTTATATTCCACGACAAAACCAACCCTGCTCAGCTCGAAACTGAAATTCGACTCGAAGATTTTCCAACACCTCAGCAACTATGGGACAAATACTGCGTTTGGAAAGGTTATAAAACCGAGCACCTTCCAGTCATTACTCAAGATTACCACGATGACGGTAGCGGAAAGTCTCCCCGCTACTATCAGCTACAAGCGATAAACAAAACCGTGGAAGCGGTGGCCGCAGGACAAAACCGTGTACTGTTGGTTATGGCAACGGGTACGGGCAAAACTTACACTGCATTCCAGATTATTTGGCGACTATGGAAGTCCCGAGCCAAAAAACGCATCCTGTTTTTGGCGGACAGAAACATTCTAGTCGATCAAACTAAGACCAACGACTTCCAACCGTTTGGCACCGCAATGACTAAAGTCACTGGGCGAACAGTCGATCCAGCTTACGAGATCCATCTAGCGCTGTATCAAGCTCTGACAGGCCCAGAAGAGCACCAAAAAGCATACAAACAGGTCGATCCTGATTTCTTTGACCTTATTGTTGTTGACGAGTGTCACCGTGGCAGTGCCGCTGAGGACAGCGCATGGCGCGAGATTCTTGAATATTTCGGTTCAGCGACTCAAATAGGGCTAACCGCGACACCAAAAGAAACCGACATCGTGTCTAACACCGAGTACTTTGGCGACGCCATTTATACCTACTCTCTAAAGCAAGGTATTGAAGACGGTTTCTTAGCACCATACAAAGTTGTGCGTGTAGATATTGATGTTGATTTGCAAGGTTGGCGACCAACCAAAGGGCAAGTCGATAAGCATGGTGAAGTCATCGAAGACAGGATCTACAACCAGAAAGACTTCGACAGAACCATGGTAATTGATGAGCGAACAGAGCTTGTTGCACAGACCATCACCAGCTACCTCAAGCGCACCGATCCTATGGCGAAGACCATTGTATTCTGTAATGACATTGACCACGCAGAGCGTATGCGCCGAGCACTAATCAACTGCAACCCTGAGCAAGTTGCTAAGAATGAAAAATACGTAATGAAAATTACAGGTGATGATGAAATCGGCAAAGCTCAGCTTGATAACTTCATCAACCCCAAAAAGGCTTACCCTGTTATCGCGACCACTTCAGAACTTATGACAACAGGTGTCGATGCAAAAACTTGCAAACTGGTTGTTCTTGACCAGGGCATTCAGTCGATGACTAAGTTTAAGCAGATCATCGGTCGTGGTACTCGTATTGATGATCGTTATGGAAAGCTATGGTTTACCATTCTCGACTTCAAAAAGGCAACTGAACTGTTCGCTGATGAGCGCTTTGATGGTGTACCTGAGCGAGTTAAAGAGACAAAACCAGAAGACTTCGATACCGATGAAGGACTCGATGAGATCATCGATGGTGAGGATGAGCTTGAACAAGATGATCCATTTGAAGGGGAAGATATCGACCCTGAAAGCATCCAAGAACCAGAAGCTTCATATGACTCTAGTTCATCTCCTTCAGGTGCTAGCAATGCCGATGATGATTGGCAGGATGAAAACCGAGTTAGAAAGTTCCATGTCAACGGTGTAACGGTGAAAGCCATTGCCGAACGTGTTCAATACTACGATGCCGACGGTAAACTCGTAACCGAATCGTTCAAAGACTATACCCGCAAGACGATGGCAAAACAGTTCACCTCGATGGATGACTTTGTTAAGCGCTGGCAAGATGCCGATAAAAAACGAGCAATCATTGATGAACTGGCAGAGGAAGGCATCATCTGGGAAGCGTTAGAGCTAGAAGTTGGCAAAGATCTCGACCCATTCGACATGATTTGTCATGTCGTGTATGACCAACCAGCACTCACCAGAAAAGAACGCGCTGACAACGTCAAAAAGCGCAACTACTTCACTAAGTACGGTGAAACGGCTCAGCAGGTGTTGAACAACTTACTAGACAAGTACGCAGACGAAGGCGTTCAAGAGATTGAAAATATTCATGTACTCAAAGTTAAGCCTTTTGACGAGATGGGACGCCCTGCTGAAATCGTCAAAAAGTGCTTTGGTGGTAAAGAGCAGTATTTAGAAGCAATTTCTGAGTTGGAAGCTGAGATTTATCAATTAGCCTAATCACCATTTAAACCAAGCTAGAGTTTCTTTAGCTTGGTTAACGACCTCAAGTCACAATGCATATCTATATTTTTGGTAACCTAAATTCAGGTAAAACAACGTTAAGTAAACAAATACAAGGACGTTTGCCTGAGTTCCTTTATTTATCTTTAGATGAGTATCGAATTCGCTTTGGCGATGGAACCGAGCAAGGTGAGCAACTTGCTTGTGAGCATTTCCTTGCTGCGGTTAAACAACAGGAAAACGCTATTGTTGAATTTACAGGATACGGTCAAACGGCTAGCCTTCTTACTAATCAATTAGATAGAAAAACAGGCATATTAATCTGTTGCACTAGAGAAATTGAGCAGAGCATCAATGCAATAGGTGGCGAGAAATACGCAGAAATCCCTTACACATCATCCTACAAAAAACTGCAAGCTGTTGATGAAACTATTAGATTTTTGAAAGATAAAATCATACCGACAGAGCTAGAAGCTCACTGGCAAAGACAGATTTGGCAGTCTTACTGTTTTGACTTCTCTGATAACTTTGATGCCTTCTGGGCGGCCTTCCCATTATCTCAACACACTTGGGTCAGTAAGCTGAATAAAGTATTAAGCACAGATACAAACGTACCTACAGCTCTACTTTACGGAAGCTTGGGGGCTAATCAGTTAACAAAGCGCTCTGATATCGATTTATTTATTCAGTCATCGATTTCGGTTCAGGAGTGGCATAAAAGGCTCCTCAGATTGTTCGGTGAACAATTGGCTCATACCGATATTTTGGGGTCGAAAATCACTCTTAGAACACAAGACCGTTTGCTTATAGAAATCGTTGTAGGCCAATCGCTGTCTGACATTTCTCTTTATTATCGTGAGTCACAAATCTACAACGTTCACTTCACTATTTTAAAGGGTGAACTTGGTCTTGCAGAACAATTAGACGCCGTTACCAAAACACATACAAGCGAGCGAAAGCAAGCCAAAGAGTTGGCCGCTCAGGTTTACTTTTTATTTTGCTCCTTACCGAACCTTATCGCTAACAACGACAGTTACAAGTACCACTTTCACTGCTCTATCATCCAGCACTATTGTGTTCAGCTAGAACATTTATTGCTAAGTGAGTTTAAACACAACTACCTTCCCAAACACGCTGCTACAACATTGATTGACTTCCCATGGCAAGTATTTAAAGGCTCAGCAACTCATATCAGTACAGTGCAATATACTGAACTTTATCAGTACCTCATCACACTGTTCGAACGGCTTAGAAAGAAACAACTGATTAAAAGTAATGGCTATTTCTCTGTGGAGAGTCGCTTTCTCCACGAGATCCCTAGTGAAGATAACAAGGCTTAAAAATTGAAAAATCATCAAATAAAAACAATCAACTACCAACTGTGGCTAGTGCTGATTCTGACAAGCTTAATACCATTAATCTACTCAACTACACGAATCCATTTCTTGGGCAGCATCCCTAGCCCATGGACTTTTAGCATTGCAGCACAAGTTGCATGGCTAAATGTAGGATATGAAGTCCTCAGCGAAGCATTACTTATCCCTCTAGCATTTATTCTAGGCAGAGTTATTCATAGTAATGAAGCTTTTCGCGAACGAGCCAGTCTATCTCTTTTGGTTACCTTAATTTGCTACTTTGTGGTGACCTTAATGGTATTGTGGCTAGCCCCGAACTTTGTAGATGCTATGCAGCAACAGGCTGAATTATTGACCCAAACGATCCAATACATTCGATTGGAATCTGCCGCTATTTGGTTCTCCAGCTTCTATGCTTTTTTGTCTTTGGTTATCGTCCTAAGAAATGAACGAAAGGCGCTGTATGGTCTCCTAATAGTACAAATGCTAATGACGGTCATTTGTGACAGCGTCTTCGTCAGTCAACTACCTTACTCCCTTCAGTTAGGAGTGAATGGTATTGCTCTGAGTAATATCGTAGTCAATAGTCTTCTCGCACTGTTTGCCCTGATTTATTTATCGAAATCAGGGATCACTCTGAGCTTCAAGTTTTCTAAAGGAGATCAATCGCAATGGCTCAAAGAATGGGCAAAGATTGGATGGAAGTCAGGGCTTGAATCGCTCGTTCGTAATACCGCCTTTATTGTCATGATTCTTCAGCTTATTAATCAAGTACAACACGCAGGAACATTCTGGGTTGCTAATCAATTTATTTGGGGCTGGCTACTACTTCCCGTTTTGACATTAGGACAACTGGTTAAGCAAGATGCTGCGACAAACAATGGATTAACATCTGAGCGAGTCAATGGCTACCTTTGGATAACGTTAGGAATTATTACTGTTTGGATACTCACCGCACCGCTTTGGAACAGCTTTATAGCCAATGTCATGGGGATAGAGAACCCAGAATCAATCACCAGTCTAGTTTGGCTAATGGTTGGATTCTATGTCATTTTCAGTTTAAACAACGTCATCGACAGTTACTTTTATGGTATTGGACGCACGGATTTAATGCTGTATCAATCACTTATCGTAAACACCTTGTTTTACGGTTGTGCTTTTGTGCTTTATCAAATCGGTATCTTTGTACCGACGCTTGAACGAATCGCCATAATGTTCGGCTTGGGCATTACTGCTGATGCGCTAATCACTTGGGTGTTGTACCTAGCTCTACGTAGCAAAGCGGATGATATACAAGCTGCTGAAATCCAATCGTGACAACAGTTTGTCTAAATTTCGACTTCACTGGGCCAACCAACAAACTCAAGAAATTAGAACAAAACGGCTATTTAGCCGTTTTTTAACCTACCTGCTCCCTATCATCCAACCAACTGGATATCTCTGCTAACTCTGTAAGTGAATCGTCACTCAAGCAGCTATGGTTAACGTATTTTGGAACCACGACATTCAACCCCAATGCAACAAAGTCTGGGTGCTCTGAAATGACTTTTACATACTGCTCAAGCCGACTCGCTGGAGTAGAGTCCCTTTGCAAATGCTTCTTAAGAGCTTCTCTGAACTTACGAATTTCGTCAGGGGAAGCATCTTCTATGTCTTCATATTCAGAACACTGAAGTTCTTCGTAAAGAACATCGGCCAGTTGCTTATGGCTCCAGCCTAACGCATCCAACATAGTTCGAATTTGCTTTTGTTTTTGGGTTGTCCCCATTTGTCCCTACCCTACTAGTTACTATGCAATGGTCTCAGCGGAGACAATCATTCATAAACGAAAAGGAAAATACTATGTCTAAAAACAAAACACCAATGACCACTGAAGCCGCTGCTCGTATTCAATCACATGAAGCGAAGAATAATGGCGGAAAAGTCGAAAAAGGCTCCTTTACAGGCCGCGCTCAACGCGCTGCTGACCACAACCAAAAACAAGGTAAATAGGAGTGATCATCATGGCAAAACCAAGTTCTGCACCAAAGACTGCGCCGAAAGGTAATCCAAACTACCCAAGCACAACTGGCAAGCCTTCAGGCAAAGGTCGTGGCAACACACCTAAACGCTAAGCACATTAGATATAAATGAGGCAGTCTAGCTGCCTCACTTTTCTATTATGAACAACTTCTTGCATTCAGCTTGAAGTTACTCAAAAACAAGTTTTGATCAGATTTGTAATCGGAATACGGCACAGACTTTTCCGTTTGTGAAAGAGCGCATAAACACGTTTCTCGCTTACTCTCATACCAATTCACCGACACCATATTTTTTGCTGAGTTTATGCAGGTATCAACGATGGCATACTCTACTTCTAATGGGTAACGCTCTTCATCAAAAGCACCATTCACCTTATAACCACCAACCACGCCCACGACCAATGCAGTACTAGCAGATACCAGTTTCCGTTTACTAAATTTGAAGCCTTTGAAGCTTTTTTCACACTTCTCACACGAGATATGCTCTGCATATTCAATAACATTGTCAGTGTGACAATGGGGACACTCAACCTTCATTTTCTAGACAACCTGGTTATATTTTTTATTATTTCATTTATATCACTGATTCATTATTAAACCACAATTACAAACATAGTTTCATAGCGATAAGTTAATTTTCTTCGACCCATTTCTGCTATAATCTGCCCCAATTTTTTCAGTCAGTTAGTAGTAGAACTCCATGTCAATCAGTTCAGTTATCAAGTCTATTCAAGACATCATGCGTAAAGATGCAGGTGTTGATGGTGACGCGCAGCGTCTAGGTCAAATGTCGTGGCTTTTATTCCTTAAAGTGTTTGATGCTCAAGAGGAAGAGCTAGAGTTCGAGTTAGATGATTACCGCGAACCCATCCCAGCCAAGTACCTATGGCGTAACTGGGCGGCAGATAACCAAGGCATTACAGGTGACGAGCTGCTGGAATTTATCAATGATGACCTATTCCCGACGTTAAAAAACCTAACCGCACCGAAAGACACCAACCCACGCGGTTTTGTGGTGAAAGAAGCTTTTAGTGATGCCTTCAACTACATGAAAAATGGCACACTGCTTCGTCAAGTGATTAACAAGCTCAACGAAATCGACTTTACTGACTCTAAAGAACGCCACCTGTTTGGTGATATCTATGAACAAATCCTACGCAACCTACAAAGTGCAGGTAATGCGGGTGAGTTCTATACCCCTCGCGCGGTGACTCGTTTTATCGTCAATCGTCTTGACCCTAAACTGGGTGAGCAGATTATGGATCCCGCCTGCGGTACGGGCGGATTCCTGGCTTGCTCGTTCGATCACGTTAAAGAGAACTACGTGACAAGCGCAGCCGACCACCAAACGTTGCAAAAGCAAATCCATGGTGTAGAGAAGAAACAACTGCCACATTTGCTGTGTATCACCAATATGATGCTCCACGGCATCGAAGTCCCTGTGCAGATCAAGCACGGCAACACGCTCAATAAGCCGCTTTTAAACTGGGATAGCAATATCAATGTGATTGCCACTAACCCACCGTTTGGTGGCACAGAAGAGGACGGGATTGAAAAGAACTTCCCTGCCGAAATGCAAACTCGTGAAACGGCTGACTTGTTCTTGCAGCTTATTGTCGAAGTATTGGATAAAGATGGTCGCGCTGGTGTGGTATTGCCTGATGGCACCTTGTTTGGTGAAGGCGTAAAAACCAAAATTAAAAAGATGCTGACGGAAGAGTGTAACCTGCACACGATTGTTCGCTTACCGAATGGCGTGTTCAACCCATACACAGGTATTAAGACCAACATTCTGTTCTTTACCAAAGGCCAGCCTACCAAAGAAGTGTGGTTCTATGAGCACCCTTACCCTGAGGGCGTGAAGAACTACAGCAAAACCAAACCAATGAAGTTTGAAGAGTTCCAGCAAGAGATCGATTGGTGGGGCAATGAAGCTGACGGGTTTGCTAGCCGCATCGAGACCAAGCAAGCTTGGAAGGTATCGATTGAGGAGATCATCGAGCGCAACTTTAACCTTGATATTAAAAACCCTTATCAGGATGAAGTAGTCAGCCATAATCCTGAAGAGCTGCTGGCGAGCTATCAGCAGCAGCAACAAGACATTAAAGCACTGCGTGACCAACTGAAAGGCATTCTCGGAGATGCGCTTAGCTCTACCATTCAAGGTAAAAAGCAAGGTGGAGAGCAATAATGGCAGTCGAAAACCTAATCACCGAGCATATTGATATTTGGACTTCGGCAATAAAAACCAAATCGACCTCTGGTCGCGGCAGCAGCAAGAAACTAGAGCTTTACGGTGTTAAGAAGCTGCGTGAGCTGATCTTAGAGTTAGCGGTGCGAGGCAAGCTTGTTCCTCAAGATGCTAATGATGAGCCTGTTGCAACCTTACTCAAACAAAATCATATAGAGCAGTCAAGATTAACTGTTGAAGAAAACCTTAAGACAAAAGCTAGTCAGAGTATTCTTGATAGTGAGGAATATATTTTAGTTCCTGAAACTTGGGGCAGAATTAAACTAGGAAACTTAGCAAAATTTATCGATTACAGGGGCAAGACACCAAAAAAGTTGAGCGCAGGTGTGCGCCTAATTACAGCCAAGAATGTTAAGTTTGGTTATTTATCCCTACAACCTGAAGAGTTCATATCAGAGGCAGAATATAAAACCTGGATGACAAGGGGCTTTCCTCGCATTGGTGATATTTTGTTTACTCCTGAAGCACCACTAGGCAACGTAGCTCAAGTAGATCTAGAAGAAAAGTTTGCATTAGCTCAGCGAGCAATCTGTTTGCAATTTCACTTAAGCGATATTTCGAATTATCTACGGTTATTTCTTATGTCTCCAAGCTTTCAGAATTTATTATCCGAAAAAGCGACAGGAACAACAGCAAAAGGAATCAAAGCTTCTGTTCTCAAAGAGTTAGTCGTTTATATTCCTCCGATTGAAGAACAACACCGCATCGTCGCCAAAGTCGATGAGCTAATGGCGCTCTGCGACCAGCTAGAGCAACAGACCGAAGACAGTATCGGAGCGCATCAAGTGCTGGTAACAACATTGTTGGACACACTCACTAACTCTGCCGATGCTGATGAGTTAATGCAAAACTGGGCGCGAATCAGCGAGCATTTCGATACCTTATTCACCACTGAAGAGAGTATCGACCAACTTAAGCAAACCATCCTGCAACTGGCGGTGATGGGTAAGTTGGTTCCGCAAGATCCAAGCGATGAGCCTGCTACTGAGTTACTGAAAAGAATTGCGGAAGAAAAGGCACAGTTAGTTAAAGAGAAGAAGATCAAAAAGCAAAAAGCACTACCGCCGATTGCTGAAGATGAAAAGCCGTTTGAACTGCCGAATGGGTGGGAGTGGTGTAGATTTGGAACTCTGATTAATGTTAAAGCCGAATTAGTTAGACCTGAAGAGTTTTCCTACTTTGACCAAGTAGGCCCAGACTCTATTGAAAAAGGGACAGGCAAGCTGATCAAGCGAAGAACTGTTCACGAATCAGGTGTCACAGGGCCTAATAGCCGCTTCTACAGTGGTCAGATTCTGTATTCTAAAATTCGTCCATCATTATCAAAAGCAATCATAGCTGAGTTTGACGGTTTATGTAGTGCTGACATATATCCATTAGAATCAATGACCAATACCAGTTTCTTACTTAATCTAATCTTGTCTGAGGTATTTTTAGAGCAAGTTCGAGCCGCTGAAAACCGAATAAAAATGCCTAAACTAAATATCGATAGTTTATCCAACATTATTGTTCCAATAAGTCCTGAACAAGAAATGGAAAAAATTAACTCCAAGCTGAATAAATTAATATCTGTTTGTGATGCTCTAAAACAAAGTCTTCTTGAACGACAAGACACCAAACTCCTGCTTACTGATGCAATTATTGAACAAGCGGTGTAACCATGAGCCTATACAATATCGCCAATAAAAACCTCTCACGCTAACATCGACAACTCTTGCAGCCCTCGGCTGCAAGAGACTTCTATCTAGCAACGATACCACCGTATCTATCTCCCGATACAAAGTCGTCAACATCACGGCTTTACAGATTCAAATAAGTCTAAAGCCATTGAAGTAAAAAGAAATTCAATCAACAGGTCGAAAAGTTGTTTTTAACCGAACAATCTCAAGCTATCGGATTCAAATTTATTGTTGTGGTTTAGGCCTGCTCCATTTGTTTTATCATTTCCAAATTGCTTAGCTCGAACTTATAAAAACGACTTTGCTTATCTTCTCGCTTTTCTTCATTTGAGCGAGCATCGATATACCACTTTTTCTCAACAATCCATCTAAATGCAGCTCTCTCTGTAACATAAACCTCATCTTTATCTTCAGGTATACCAAAGTCAGTTCTTACTTTTTGCTTATCCATATCTGTCAACGAGGGGTGGAGTTTTAAGATCAAAGGTAACCTTAAGTTCCACAGCTTATCTTGAGCTAAAGCCTCATGATCATGCTGCCTAGACTCCTTAGAGTCATGCTCTTCGACCACATTCCTAACACGAGCAAAATGGAAGTTTTTAAATTTATTCTTTTTGACTTCTGAACGATCAAATGCTCTGAACATCCAACTGGTTCCATCATACATAATTGCCAACGGAACCAAGGTTCTAATTTGATGATTAGAGCTGTTTTCAGAAAGATAGTTGCAGGAAATCGCATACTTACCCGATATCGCCCTAGTAATCATAGCGACTTCATTAGTGTTCATTTGGTTGGGAAACTTGCCAATCTTTTCATAGGCAAGCTCAGTAACGCCGAAGATCTTGTTGCTATTAAATCCATTGGCGAGCATACCAAGCGCCAATTCACCATCTATATCTGTCAATGGCTCGAAAGATTTCCTGATAATCGTATTCGTTTTTTGAGTTTTGTTGTTTGGCCTACGTTTGGAGTATTCAGTAAGAACTCGGGAAGCGGCTGCTTCTGCAATACCAAACGCATCTTTAAGATCAGCCCGACTAACACGCCCTGTAAAAAACAACTTAAAGTCAATATAAGCTAAACGAGCGTTAATAGAGGTTGTCTCTGATGTGATGTCTGCTTGAGAACTGTTTTCCATGATGCGTATCCATTGTTCAATCTAGCCAAATCGTAGCAAAAAAATCATTACGTGTAATTACAATACACAATAAATATACAACAAGATCATTGACACGTATCATTTCGATCTATCATAATAATCTCAATCGGTATAATCGGTCATTAACCAACCAAGACCACCAGGAGCTAGCTGTGCAAGATCAAGGTTTCAAATCACTAAGACAACTAAGTGCAAGCGACAAAGAATTTTGTTTCGGGATGATCTCTCATATCACATCGAACCTAGACTTGACCGAAACACAGTTGTCTCAATTGAAGACGGCTTACCGAGCAATCGGATCCTACTTGGCAAACCAAGGGGGCGAGCTAGCGGAATGCCACATTTATGCTCAAGGTAGTGTTGGTATTGGCACATCCGTAAAACCGATTGATGAAGACTCAGACATGGATATAGATCTGGTGCTGCACTTACCAAGTCAGCACTATCCAACAACTACTGATGAAGCCAACGAGCTACTCTTCAATTTGATACGAGTGCTGAAAGACTCTCAACGATACGGTGACAAAATAGAGAATATGCCAAAACGCAGATGTGTCACTCTGCAATATGGAGGTATCGAAGGCCAGGGGTTCCACATGGACATCACCCCTAGCATGCCTGAAGATATGGACTCGCCAAACCATAAGAGCAAAGTAAGAGTTGCAGACATCAAGGATGCCAATAGTCCTTCTCATCCATACGGATATAGGAAGTGGTTCCGAAGCGCGTGTAGTAAAGAGATTCGCTGGAATAGAAAAAGCAACTACAGATCTAATAGTGATATATATGCGGGGACAGTAGAACCGTTACCTGGTCAGGGTCGAAAGACTGTACTTCAGATTGTAGTTCAGCTTCTCAAGCGACATAGAGACATGTGGAAACAAAATAAGCAGAACGTTTATGGCGATTGCGCTCCAATAAGCATAATTATTACGACTCTAGCAGGTCTAGCTTATGAAAAGTGCTCAAACTCTAACAAGGAGTACCACAACCCATTTGATCTGATGTTAGATGTACTTGAAGAAATGCCAAACTTCATTTCCCATCAATATCAGTCTGACGGTACTGTAAAGTACACTATTCGCAACCCAGCACTTCCTACGGAGAATTTTGCAGATAAATGGCATGAGAAACCGATGTTACCCCAAGCATTTAAAGCGTGGTATACGCAGGTTACTGAAGACTTAGCAAAACTACTTGAATTAGATCAAGGGCTTGATAAAACCATTGAGCGCTCAAGAGAAATGTTTGGTTCTCAAGCAGCAAGAGGCATCCAAGCCAAACTTGCAGACACTCTGACTGAACGACGAGCGCAAAATCGTGCGGTAGTTTCTTCTATTGGTTTAGGAGTATCTAATGCAGCCACTGCCACCCCCGTTCCTAAACACAACTTCTACGGTGATGTATAGATGTGCCATCACCTCCAAAAGCAGCTTAACGCGCTACAAAAACGTTACCATGGTGGCAAAGGTAGAATACTCAAAGGTAAAACAGGTCTAAAACTGGAATGGAGACAAGTACTACAACCTTCTCGGCTTAGCCGAGAATACCTAATTCTTGTTAAATGGGCAGGGTTAGGTTGTATTCCTGAGGTCGAGGTGTTGTCCCCGAATCTAAGAGATCTAGCAGGAGGGAAGCGCTCACCTCATGAGTTCTTCTCCAAAGAGAATACTAAACCCTGCCTAATGTTTAACAACGGTAGCTCCAAAGACTGGGTGCCTAGTATGTTAATCGCTGAATCAATCATCCCATGGACGCAAGAATGGCTGTGGTACTGGGAACTTTGGTTATCAGATGGAGAATGGCGTGGTGGTGGTGTTCACCCTGGTGAACTAACTATTGAGCAATATATGGATCAAATCAACAACTCTCACCATCAACCAGCAAACAAAGGAAAGTAATGAACCTTTTGACTTATATCGTTGTTCAGACCATCAACTGGCTATTCAGAAAACGCTCTCCTGCCTTGTTAATTTTCAGGACAGGAGCCTATTTCTTCCCGATAACATTGATGGGAGGCGTAGCATTCAATGTTCAATACGTAACAGCTAGCCAACTCATTAACCTTGACGTTGCTGGTTCTGATGTCCCTGCTCTACTCGTTTCTATCGGTTTTTATTTCAGTATACTCCTAATGGCAATTGGGCTAGCTTGGGAGATAGTCCGCTCAGTTATAGAACAGCGACAATTGGCTAAACAAATTGTATTCGCTATTGAGCAAAGAGGACTCGTAAACACATCTGACTCCCCACTATCAGAGCATGTTCAGAAAAAATACAAAGGCCGAAATATTTCCAATACAGTAATAGATATCCGAGACAGTCTTGCTAATGGCACTGTAAGCCAACCCAAATTAGCACTTAAGAAATTCCTCAATCTAGAGCACTCTATAGAAGAGCGAAGAAATAGTGTTGCTGCTGAAGATTTTCACATTGTTTATGGTGGTTTAGTTCCTGTTCCTTTTGCTTTCCTATCAGGATATTTGTTGGATGATGAGTCTCATATTGAAGTGCTCGACTGGGATCGACAACTATCAAGCTGGAAAGAACTCGATCCTATTAGTGACGACAATGAGAAGTTTGAAAAGACAATAAAGCATGCTGATAGCAAAGAATCTATCGTTCTTGCTGTATCTTTCTCTTACCCTGTTGATGAGAAAGCTATTGACCTCTGTTTTCCAAAGATGCCACAGATACATTTGAAACTGAGGGAAAAGCGTTTTGATAATCACTGGTCAAGTAAAAAGCAAAGTCGTTTAGCTTATGATTTGATCGAAGAAGTTAAAAACCTCATGGAAGAAGGCTATAACGATATACACCTCGTATTAGCTTCTCAAAACAGCGTAGCATTCAAATTTGGTCAAGCGTACGACAGACGGAACCTTCCTCACATTACGATTTACCAATACGAAAAAGATAACAAAACCCCTTACCCTTGGGGGGTATCAATTACTAACTTACCCCACGCAGAGCCATCTATTAGACTGACTGAGTTTAATGATGACTTAGAGCAAGCCGTATAAGAGGTCTTTATATGTCTTCATTTCAAGTCCTTATGCCTTTCGCTCGCAGTAACAGTTCAAACCGAATAGTGGGGATTGAGCAAGTGGAGCGTGGTGATGATTGCAACTGTCATTGTTTATCATGTGGAACCCCAGTTACTGCGAGGTTGGGAAGTATCAACCAATGGCACTTTGCACACCGTACCGATAAAAATACAACAAGTTCTGAGTGTGAATTCTCCCCCGTTACTGCATTGGCACTGATTATAAGGCAACAGCTCCCAACTCTAGTTAACTTTGATTTAGATGAGTGGGATTTTAATGATGTGCAATGGGAGGTTGAATGTACCAAATCTGGAGTTCAAGTTGATGCATACACTAAAGACTTACCCTCTAACATATCGGTAGTAATGGATATCCCTTTCGAGAGCAGTCCTCATTTACTACCAGAAGCAGTACCTCACGATATCGACATTATCCTGAGAGTAAATACGCATAAGTTGGCTAACGATCTTTACCCAACTAAAAGTCCTATCAGGCTTCTTAACTCTGAAGGTGTTTTTAGCTACCTTTTAAAACACTGGGAAGAACTTGTCGAAATGCTTCGTTGGCCTCAGTCAACCATAGAACAACCATATGAAGATACAGAGGTTGCAGAAAACAGTATAAAGACCAATGATCCTATCTGCCTATGCTGTGGTGAGAAAACAGCAAGATATGGACGAGGGCTTCTTTGTGAAGAGTGTGTTTGGAAAGAGGTTGGTAGCCAATTTAATTCAATCAGTGAGATGATTGTGTTTTATAGGAAAAACTCTAATTAAATAGATCAATCAGCCTCACAGTGGGGCTGATTTGCATTTTTAGTCTCAAATACCTAGCCGCGAGAAGAAAGCGAACTTATATATTCATTACAGATGATTACATTAAGCTACAAGCTTAACCGACTACTTAGCCGACTATAAACACCCAAAACGACAAAGGCCTGACAACTTAATAAGCTGTCAGGCCTTATAGAATATGGCACGCCCTATTGGATTCGAACCAATGACCACATCCTTAGAAGGGACGTGCTCTATCCAGCTGAGCTAAGGGCGCGCTACAGGGACAGGATTATACGAGTTCAAACGGGTAAATCAACGGGTTTTCATAACATTCTGATCTGAATGCCTAAAAAAAGTCCATTAAAACGCTTAATGTTCAAAAACACCACAAAGCAAACGTTTGCGTATGGATGTTAACAAGAAATTCTGCGACAATGCGCCGCAGATAATCTGCCTTCTTAATTTATAAGGAAAGTCATGACTGCTCAAAATATAGACGGAACTCTCATTTCCCAAACTGTTCGATCCGAAGTGGCTGCACGTGTTAAAGCACGTGTTGAAGCTGGGCTACGTGCTCCTGGTTTAGCAGTGGTTCTAGTTGGTGAAGATCCTGCTTCTCAGGTTTATGTTGGTAGCAAACGCCGCGCATGTGAAGAAGTTGGGTTTGTTTCTAAGTCTTTTGACCTTCCTGCGTCTAGCTCAGAAGAAGAGTTACTAGCTCTGATTGATGAATTAAACAACGATGATGAAATTGACGGCATTCTAGTGCAATTACCCCTTCCTGCGGGCATAGACACAACACATGTTTTAGAGCGCATTCACCCAGAGAAGGACGTGGATGGCTTCCATCCTTACAACGTTGGTCGTCTTGCGCAGCGTATTCCAAAGCTTCGCTCTTGCACGCCAAAGGGCATAATTACCCTACTCGACCGTTACAACATTGAGCTACGTGGTAAACATGCGGTTGTGGTTGGTGCATCAAACATTGTTGGTCGTCCAATGACACTTGAGCTGCTGCTTGCGGGCTGCACAACAACAACATGTCACCGTTTTACCAAAGACTTAGAGAGTCATGTGCGTCAAGCTGACGTTGTCGTGGTGGCGGTTGGTAAGCCTAACTTCATCCCTGGTGAGTGGATTAAAAAAGGCGCAGTGGTGGTCGATGTCGGTATTAACCGTCTTGATTCAGGCAAACTAGTTGGCGACGTGGAATACGACAAAGCACGTGAAAGTGCGAGCTTTATTACTCCTGTTCCTGGTGGCGTTGGCCCAATGACCGTCGCAAGTTTAATTGAGAACACGATGCTCGCTTGCGAACAGTTCCACACAGACAAATAACGTAAAACTTCAGATACGAAAAAGGCTCCGCAAGGAGCCTTTTTGCTAATTGTTGATATCTATTTCAATTACAGACTTAAAATCACGCCCGCAATCGAAGCGCTCATTAAGTTCGCCATGACACCAGCGATAATCGCACGGAAACCATGCTTAGAAACAAATGCACGCTTTTCTGGTACCAATGAGCCCAACCCACCAATCAGCATCGCCATGCTTGAGATGTTTGCAAAGCCACACAAAGCAAACGTCACGATTGCTTGTGAGTGTTCACTAAGTTGAGACTTCACTTCTGCAAGCTGGATGAAAGCGACGAACTCATTCACCACAATCTTGTTACCAATCAGCGAGCCTGCTGTGGTTGCTTCTTGCCATGGTATACCCAACAACCAAGCGACTGGCGCAAACACAAAACCTAGGATGAGCTCAAAACTTAATGGTGTCCCAATAAGATCACCTATCCAGCCTAACATGCCGTTTAGCATTGCAATGACACTAATAAACGCCAGTAACGTACCACCGACCGATACAGCAATGCGTACACCCGCCATGGCACCATCGGCTAATGCTTCTACTACGTTGGTTGCACGTGGAATTTCAACTTGGCTAATGTCGATATCTGCTGCTTTATCCGTATCTTCTGGCATTAAAATTTTTGCCATCAACAAGCCGGCAGGTGCTGACATAAATGCAGCAGCAATAAGATAGTTGAGGTCGACACCCAGTGATGCGTAACCAACCAACGTTCCGCCAGCAACTGACGCTAAACCACCTGTCATAACTGCAAAGAACTGCGAGTCAGTCATGTGTTTTAGGTAAGGCTTTACCATTAATGGTGCTTCAATGGTGCCAACAAAGATATTCGCCGTAGCAGACAAAGACTCAGCACGACCGATACCCAGCAGCTTTTGAATACCACCACCGATAAAGTTAATGATTTTTGGCATCACACCAATGTGATAAAGACCTGAGATAAGAGAGGAGAAGAAAACGATGATACCCAGAACATTGATCGCAAAGGTGAAGCCCCCTGTCGCCAAATTACCGAATAAAAACGCAATGCCCTCTTGACCATAGTTGATCAAATTCGACACAACACTGCTCACTGAATTCAGCGCATCTCTTCCTGCTGGTACATATAAAACCAACAACGCAAACAGTACCTGCAAAGCAAACGCAAACGACACCGTTCTCAGCTTTATATTTTTTCTATTTGTAGAAAGTAGCCATGCTAGGAATAGTATGGCTACGATACCAATAATTGAGTTCATAAAATGAATCCGACAGAAGGGGGATATGGAAGGCACCGGATTGTATAGCGGACTCAAAATGCTGCAAGTTGAGGATGTTAACAGTGTGAAAAGTTTAAGCGACCAATAACTGACCAACAAAATAACCAATTGAATTTATTGAAGATAAACGTTTGCTTATTTTAATTATTTCCATATAGAAAATATGTTTCTGGTTCAGGAAAAATTTTTGTGAAGTGAATCACCTTATGTGTCGTTCTACAACGTCATTGATCCTGTTATTTAGGAATAGAGATGTAAGGTGCCAAACGTTGGTCCCAATGACAAGGGTTGCCGATCTTCTGTTTGATAAAGTTAATCACTGCGGATATTTTTTTTGGCATATGCTGGCGGCTTGGGTATACCGCATAAAACGGCATCGACTGGCTGGCTTTCCAGTCAGGTAACAGCTGTATTAACTTACCCGTTCTAAACTCATCCCCCAGCAAGTAAGTGGCAAGGTAGGCAATACCCCAACCTGCAATAGCCGCATCCCGAACGGCTTCTGCCAGATCTACTGAATAGTTACCCGAGACTTTTACGTTCAATTCTTGCTGATCTTTGGTAAACGCCCACCCCGTATAGTCACGCTCCCAGCTTCTGTATATGAGGCAGTTGTGAGCAGATAGGTCATCCGGTTCTGTTGGCGTGTCATGTTTCAATAAGTAATCTGGCGATGCCGCAACAACAAACTGGCAATCCGTCAAACGCTGCGCAATGTAACCTTCAGGCAAATGCTCATTGTTGGTTACCCATAAATCGAGCCCTTCGGCTAACATATCGACCTTATAGTCAAACAGATGTACTTCCACTTGAAGTTGAGGATACAGTTCGCGTAACTCTTGAATCGCTGGAATAATGTGTAAGGTACCAAATGATTGCGACAACCCAAGACGTACCAAACCTGCTACTTCATCCCGCTGGGTTTCCATCTCTAATGTGGCGCTGCTCACCGCTTGTACCACTTGCTCACAGTGATGAAAAAAGGTTTTCCCTGCCTCTGTCGGCGTAAAGCTTCGCGTAGTGCGTTGAACAAGCTTGATACCAAGAGACGCTTCTAACTGACTCAACTGTTTACTCACATGAGACACCGACACGCCTAAGCTCTTTGCAGCAGCTGTGAAGCTTTTGTGTTTAAGAAGAGCGGAGAAAATCACCATTTGTGCGGCACGTTCAGATAACACGCTTTACCTCGATTTGGTTATAGAAAAAACAAAGGGCTCCGAAGAGCCCTTGTATTGAAGACTGGATGCCGAATTGTTTGTGGCAGATCAGTATTTAATGCGGTCAGCCAAGTGGCTCACAGCAAGTGCGAAGTAGTAAGAGCGGTTCCACTTCATCAATACGTTGTAGTTATTGTAAACCAGATACGTACGACCATTCTCGTCGTCCGGCATGATCAACCATGCTTTGATGTCTTCATCCAGTTTTGGCAACGGGCTACCGTCATATTTTGTGATACCTAATTGGCTCCACTCTTGAAGGTATTTGCCTTTTTCAGCCGTGCGCCCTTCCAGGCTGCGATCAATATTTTTAGGAACCTTAACTTGGCGACCCCAAGTATATTTATCATCCCAACCAGACTTGCTCAAATAGTTAGCGGTTGATGCAAACACGTCCGCTTCAGATTGCCATATGTCTTTTTTACCATCACCGTTGCCGTCAGCAGCAAAACGAAGGAAAGAGCTTGGCATAAACTGGCATTGACCCATCGCACCAGCCCATGAGCCTTTAAAGTTCTCTAGCTCAATATGGCCTTGATCGAGGATCTGCAGTGCCGACATGGTCTCTTTACGGAAAAACTCTTCACGACGGCCTTCAAATGCCATTGTGGATAGTGCATCAATCACTTTAAAGTTGCCGGTAAACTTACCAAAGTTACTTTCAACTCCCCAAAGTGCCACAATAAAGCGCGGGTGGACACCGTACTCATCGCCTATACGCTTTAGCTCAGTGTAATGCTCTTTGTAGAGTTGTCTGGCTTGCTTCACCTTCCATTCAGGCACCGCGCGAGGAATGTACTCATCCAATGTCAGTTTCTTTTCTGGTTGGTTTCGGTCCGCTTTTACTGCTCGCGGCTTGTACTCAACATTAGCAAAAGCAGCACTAATGACCTGCTCTGAGATACCTTTATCACGAGCTTCAGCACGCAGCTTATTCAAGTATTCATCAAAACCCTCGCTACTTGCAAAAGCCGAGGTACACATACCAACGCTAAGCATGGTAGCCAGTATCTTTTTCATATTGCCCTCCTTGAGCAAGGCAGAAATCCCAGATGAAAAACGATGACGTTATTCGCCTTTCTGCTGGGCTTTTTGTTCTTTGTACTTTTCTAATAGGTTCTCCGGCGGCGGTGGAACCTGAAGAAAGAAGCCATCATTTTGTAATGAAGCCTTCACTTTTTCGATATCAACTTGTGCCAATTTACGGCCATCAAGTTTAATCGTCATGACAGCGATAGGCTTACCGAACATCTGCATTAAGGTGTCAGGAACCTGTGAAAAATCATCCTTTTTCGGAATATAGAGATAAGTACCTTCTTTTTTCGAGCTTTTATAAATAGAACAAAGCATGACACGCCTTTTATGCTGATTTAGCCGCGTTGAGTGCGGATTAGGTTGAAAACGTCAAATTCTCGCAAACTTAATAGCAAATTTGAGATTAATTCACCTATTTGCCCACGAGAGAACTTGCTGCGTCAAAGGATGAAATATAACATGACATACCTAGTTTAAGGCAACGCTCTTTCAATAAAGGCAAGAAGTCCACGATGACCCATTCACCAGACCTTAAAGGTAGCAGTTTTACATTGTCAGTTTTACACCTTTCTGACAATGAGATCGCAAAGACTGTCGAATTTTTGCAAGAAAAAGTTTCTCAAGCACCTTCTTTTTTTGCATCCGCGCCTTTGGTAATCAATATAGCAAAAGTACAAGGCGACATTGATTTCCCTAAGCTTAAACAAGGCATCTCAGATGCCGGTTTTATTCCGGTCGGTGTAACGGGCTGTAAAGACAAGCGTGTACAAAACCTTGCTTCCGAAGCTGGCTTCGCCATTATGTCGGCGAGCAAATCGCCAAGCCAAGCACCTGCCAAAATGGCACCAACGAAAGTAGTTCGTACGCCTGTCCGCTCAGGACAACAGATCTACGCAAAAGATGGTGATTTGGTGGTGCTAGCGCACGTAAGTGCAGGTGCTGAAGTCATTGCTGACGGCTCTATTCATATCCATGGCACACTTCGAGGTCGTGCGATTGCAGGAGCAAGTGGTCAGCAGGAAGCGCGTATTATTTGCCACGATTTACAAGCAGAACTGGTATCCATTGCGGGTGACTACTGGTTAAGCGATCAAATTGAAAGCGAGTACTGGCAAAAGAAAGTAATGATCAGTAAAGCCGATGAATCATTACATTTAGAAGTTCTCGCGATTTAATCTAAAAAGGAAAAAAAATGGCACGCATTATTGTAGTAACGTCTGGTAAAGGTGGCGTTGGTAAAACCACTTCAAGCGCAGCCATCGCCTCTGGTCTAGCTCTTAAGGGAAAAAAGACCGCGGTGATCGATTTTGACATCGGTTTGCGTAACCTCGATCTAATCATGGGCTGTGAGCGCCGCGTCGTGTATGACTTTGTAAACGTCATTAACGGCGAAGCGACATTAAACCAAGCGCTGATCAAAGATAAGCGCACGGACAACCTATTTATTCTTCCTGCTTCTCAAACTCGTGATAAAGACGCACTGACAAAAGATGGTGTTCAGCGCGTATTCGGCGAACTTGATGAAATGGGCTTTGATTTCATTATTTGTGATTCACCAGCAGGTATCGAGCAAGGCGCGTTAATGGCCTTGTACTATGCCGATGAAGCCATTGTCACAACGAACCCAGAAGTCTCTTCTGTGCGTGACTCTGACCGCATTCTCGGTATTTTAGATTCTAAGTCACTGCGTGCAGAACAAGGGCTAGAGCCAGTAAAACAGCACCTGCTACTGACTCGCTACAACCCATCTCGCGTCACTCAAGGCGAAATGCTAAGCGTTGAAGACGTAGAGGAGATCTTACATATTCCACTACTGGGCGTGATTCCAGAAAGCCAAGCCGTGCTTAACGCGTCAAACAAAGGTGTGCCAGTCACTTTTGACGATAACACCGATGCGGGTATGGCTTATTCTGACACCGTTGATCGCTTATTAGGCAATCAGGTTGAATTTCGTTTCCTTACTGAGGAGAAGAAAGGACTCTTTAAACGACTCTTTGGAGGCTAGACATGTCATTATTAGAATTTTTCCGTCCACAGAAGAAAACTTCTGCGAATCTAGCTAAAGAGCGTTTGCAAATCATTGTCGCAGAGCGCCGCAGCCAAAATGATCCTGCGCCGTCTTACTTGCCTCAATTAAAAGAAGACATCTTGAAGGTGATCAGCAAGTACGTGGCAATTGATCCAAATATGGTTGACTTAACATTTGAGCACAAAGACGACGATATCTCAGTTCTTGAGCTAAATGTGAAGCTACCAGACGAAGAAAAGTAATCAGTTTCTCTCGCCAGACGAATGCTCTCATTAGAACGAAAAAGGTTGGCATCGAGGCCAACCTTTTTCATCTTTCATTACTTTAATGCTTTGTTCATCTTGTCGCCGAGTAAATCCAAACGCCACCCTTGCATCAAATCAGGCAACACTTCTGGGTCACGATCTTTTTTCCAAACCCAACTGATCAACTGATTGATCTGCTTTTTAGAGGCAAGGAACTCCGTGGCTAAACCAGACTTCTGCGAAGCCGATTTCACCAAGTCTTTCATATTTTTGAAGACCTGCTTGTAACCCGGATAGTCCATTAAACGCTCAATTTTCGCAGGATACTCTTCAGAAGGTGTTTGCTTCGCTTGTTTAACAATCGCGGCAATCTTCGCGCCATGGCGGTTAATCGCTCGGATATCAATATCTTCTGCTTCCATCTTCTTAAAGTTCGTTAAACCAAGACGAGCGACCGTTAATAGATCACCTTCTTTGAAGATAAAGTTCAGCGCTAAATCTCGTTTGATTGCTTCACGATAACGCCACGTCGCCAATGGCTTTAAAATCGCCAGCTCAGAAGGTTTTAATTGCCAAGCGCCCTTAATATCAAGGTAGGCATTCTCTTCATTGGTTACGCGAATACGTTTCGAAACGAGTAAATCACTTTCTTGCTGTACAGCTTCCCACCAACCTGCTTGCGTCACCTTATCGAACAGCTTTTCGTATAACGGTAACAAGTAATGAACATCTGCGGCAGCATAATCTAATTGCTTTTGTGTCAGTGGACGAGCCATCCAGTCGGTACGTGATTCACTTTTGTCGAGCTCTACGCCTAAATATTCTTCCACCAGCGATGCGAAGCCTGTCGATAGGCCGTGACCGAGAAAAGCGGCCATCAGCTGCGTATCCACCATAGGGAATGGTGTACAACCAAAAGCGTTTTGGAAAACTTCTAAATCTTCACCACATGCGTGCAGCACTTTTAGCACAGAAGTATCTTTTAATAGCGCTACAAACGGCGTCATATCCGTTAATTCAGTCGGATCAATCAGCGAGAGGCGATTACCATCGAAAAGCTGAATCAGACCTAACTGCGGGTAGAAAGTGCGAATACGAACGAATTCGGTATCCAACATCACTACGTCTGCCTCTCGGGCATGAGTGCAAACCTCTTCTAGGTCTTTGTTTTTAGTAATAATTTGATAGTTCACATACTTCTCGCTATAAAAAATGCCAGCAAAACGCTGGCATTCTATCATTTTTTAAATCTCTCGACTCGACGAAATCGGCTTATGCGCTTTTCTTCGCAAGTTCAGCGTCATTCTCTTCGCGTAAAACACGACGCAAGATCTTACCGACATTGGTTTTAGGTAAGTCTTCGCGGAACTCAACCAACTTCGGAACTTTGTAGCCAGTTAAGTGTTCTCGACAATGCGCGATCACTTCGTCTTTGGTCAAGCTCGGATCGCGTTTCACGACATAAATCTTCACTAATTCACCAGACACTTCATGCGGCTGACCAATAGCAGCAACTTCAAGTACTTTGCCGTGAAGTGCTACAACGTCTTCGATTTCGTTCGGGTAAACATTAAAGCCTGATACTAAGATCATGTCTTTCTTACGGTCAACGATATGCAGGAAGCCTTCGTCATCGAACTTAACGATGTCGCCAGTTGATAGCCAGCCGTCTTCGTTAATCGTATCTTTCGTTGCTTCAGGTCGTTGCCAGTAACCTTGCATAACCTGAGGACCACGAACTTGAAGTTCGCCAGTTTCAGTATTCGCAAGAGCGTTACCTTCTTCGTCCACGATACGAACTTCTGTTGATGGTACCGGCAGACCAATAGAGCCATTGTATTCAACAAGATCATGCGGATATGCCGCCACCAACGGAGAACACTCTGTTAGACCGTAACCTTCGAGCAAATAGCAACCCGTGGTCTTTTGCCATCTTTCTGCCACTGAGCGCTGCACTGCCATGCCGCCGCCAACGGCTAAACGTAGATTACTGAAATCCAACTCGTGGAAATCTTCATTATTGACCAATGCATTAAATAAGGTATTCACGCCCGTAATCGCAGTAAACGGATGCTTTTGTAGCTCTTTCACGAACCCTGGAATATCTCTAGGGTTGGTAATAAGTAAGTTACGACCACCCATTTCAACAAACAGCAGACAGTTTACGGTAAGAGCAAATACGTGATACAGCGGTAATGCTGTCACGACTAATTCACGCCCCGGAGATAAAACCGGTCCGTACGCGCCTTTTGCCTGTAGAACGTTCGCAATCATGTTGCGGTGAGTCAGAATCGCGCCTTTCGCGACACCTGTCGTCCCCCCCGTATATTGCAGGAATGCAATGTCATCCCCAGACATAAACGGTTTAACGTATTGTAGACGACGACCTTTACGTAGAGCCTGACGCATTGAGATTGCACCAGGTAAATCGTACTTAGGCACCATGCCCTTAACGTACTTCACGACAAAATCGACAATCGTACCTTTCGCTCGTGGCAGCATTTGACCAAGACTGGTTAACACTACGTGTTTGACTGGTGTTTTATCGACGATTTGTTCTAGCGTATTCGCAAAGTTAGACACAATCACAATCGTCGTCGCACCTGAGTCATTCAATTGGTGTTCAAGTTCACGAGGAGTGTAAAGTGGGTTAACGTTTACGGCGATACAACCTGCACGCAAAATACCAAATAATGCTACTGGGTATTGCAGTAAGTTTGGCATCATCAGAGCAACGCGGTCACCCTTTTGCAGTTTTAACTCGTTTTGCAGATACGCTGCGAATGCGCGACTACGCTCTTCCAATTTACGGAAGGTCATAACCGAGCCCATGTTCATGAATGCTGGTTGGTCTGCATATTTTTGTACAGACTGTTCAAACATTTCTACCAAAGACTCATATTGCTCTGGATTAATGGTTTCAGGTACGTCACTTGGATAACGTGAAAGCCATGGTTTATCCACGATGTTACTCCTCGTTTATAACTGGCTAAAAAATAGCGTCCTTTTTATTTTGAAAGCTATTACAGCACAGCGAACGTGCTTGAGCACGCAACTCTCAAACACTTGTTTAAATTTTGTTAACTACACCAAGAATTCGCGTTGCGACCTCGAGTATTTGCTCTAAATGACAGTGATGACCACCCTTGACAGACACCACTTGCGGTGGGTTCTCTCCCCAATCAGCTTGGTTAGATGGTAAATTCTGAAATCCTTGATCGCCTAATACAATCAAATGAGGACAACGTATTTGGCTGGTAATCGAGTTAGCATGCGCTTGCGCCATTCGGTAAAGCGACGCACATTTTAACTTGGCGTCATGCCGCCAATACCATTTATCTCCTCGCTGCTCTGTTCCACGCTCGACTATCGGTAGAAGCTGCTCAGCGGTTAATTGGTTGGCTTGCATGCGTAATTTTAACGCCAGATCGAAAGAGGCAATGGCTCGCTCTGGCTTGTTTTGCTGTCTTATTCGACTTAAAACGCCATCGCGAAGACGAGGCAAACTGTTAGTAGGCTCTTCATTAAGAGGTCCTGCCCCCTCAATTTGCACAAGAGCTTCGACCTGCTCTGGAAACGCAGCACTATAGCAACTTGCGATTAAAGCACCAAGTGAATGCCCTACTAATATCAGTCTGTTTGGTGATAATTCATCCAAAAACTGATACAAATCGGCAATATAGTCGTGAAAGGGGTAATAATTATCGTGAGATTTATGACTCGATAAACCGTGACCAAAATGATCGATGGCGAGGAGGTGTAAGTGAGGATTAAGTTTATTCAACTGCTCCATGAGCGCTTTAAAGCTGCCCGCATTATCTAACCACCCATGAAGAAAAACGACTGACAAGTCAGCCGTTTTCTCGTTCCCTATCTCAAGGGCTGCCATTTTGCCGGCAGGAAGCTCGAATTGACGCTCATGCATCGCAGATTATTTGACCTGTTTTATCACTTTACCGTCTTGTGGGAAATCATTACGCCACATGCGGCAGTTAATCGAGTAACATGGGTAAAAGTAGGTTGGCGAGTCATACATGCGTACACGTTCTTCAATTTTCCATAAACGGTACCCTTCCCCCTTAATTACCGGGAAGATGTAACCGTGCTCACCGATCTTTCCTTCTTCTTCCCCTGCTCCTTTGCCTACAACCGTCACCAAACGGCCTTCACTAAAGGCGACAGGCTCTAAATAGCCATCAAAATAGGCGAAAAAACGCCCCGTAGGCTCTTCATCAATATCAGGTTTACCAGACTTACTGATAGGAAGGTTTACAATCTCTAGACGCGTTTTATCTTTAAAGTTATCCACTTTAGCGATGATTCCACCAAGGCGAACATCTTCACTCACTTGCCCCTGAGACTCAGCAAAAGCTTTATAGTCTGTAACGACCAATTCTGTGCTTGCATTTAGCTCCTCTGGCAACGAGCTACACGCATACAAACCAACCGTAGCAAATAATGCGAGAAAAAACCGTCCAAAAACCTTCATAAACCACCTTTCAATATTAGTAACCCCAAGCTGGGGAGATCTCACACGTAAATATCGACACCAAGTAATTGAGCCAGTTCCTCTTTTTTAGCTCGATTCATGACATCCATGTACTGCTCCATTGCTTTACGTGCGCCTCCTTCAGGAAGGTCATATTGCACTTGAGCTCGGTGAATTTGGGACTCATCCACGTGTTTTATGGAGTGCGCCACGGCGTTAGCAACCTTTGAAGGCTGACCTACAGGCTGCTTTGTTTGTGATTTATTTACCTGCTTCTTTTGACTGGCTTTATTAGTGCGATTTGCACCAGGAATCAAAGAAGGAGGCAAGCCATTAATCGACGCCATAGCACTCCATAAAAATACAGGGCAAACGCCCTGCTTTTTGTCAGGTTAATGAAAAACGGACTATTCGCGACCAGGAAGTTTTTTCCATGTCACATTATCACGTAAATAAACAGGGCTCGAATCTTCGACCGGCACGGTATTACCCTTTTTAAATTCTTGTTCAGCAAGAATCACGATGTCTTGTGAATCAGGGTACAGAACGTCACCATGCGTCAAATTAAACGGTAGGCCTGCTAATACTTCTTGGTAAGCATCCCAACCAGTACCTGCTGTCGTCCACGTTTTGTCGTCTGCTTGTGCTTCTTCAACGAGACGTGCTGGTGGAATTACGCACTCTGCATCCATCTCTGCCCACTCACCGTTTGCTTGGCGAGTGTAACGTGCCCAGTAAACTTCACCCATACGTGCATCAATGGCCACAGCGACATCGGTCACACCATGTAAGCGATAGCTACCTTGAGCCATTGCAGCCAGCGTTGAAACGCCGATCATAGGTAAGTCAGCACCGAACGCCAAACCTTGTGCGATACCAATACCGATACGAACGCCAGTAAAGCTACCTGGACCACGTCCAAACGCTAACGCATCCAGCTCTTGTAGAGTCAGGCCAGCTTCTTTGAGTACTTCATCAACCATTGGCAGTACTTTTTTGGTGTGATCGCGTGGTGCAACCGCGCTACGTGAAATCACTTGATCATTAGCCAACAACGCAACTGAACAGTTTTCAGTCGCTGTATCGATAGCAAGAATTTTTGCGCTCATTTAACTCTCTACAACTCTCATTTATTGGGTTATGCCTCAGCACTTGCGTCTGTGACAGATTGTTCTGCTTTCAGGAATGCTTTGATTCCATCTAAGTCTCGCGTCCTTGGGATAGGTGGTAGACTTCCGAGGAAAATACCACCATAGTCTCGCGTGACAAGGCGATTATCACAAATGATCAACGCACCGTGATCCTTCTGATCTCGAATTAATCGCCCGACTCCCTGCTTTAACGTAATCACTGCATCCGGGATTTGTACTTCAGCAAATGGTTCACCGCCACGTAATCGACAATCCTCGATACGGGCTTTGAGTAACGGATCGTCAGGGGCGGTAAACGGTAATTTGTCGATAATAACACAGCTCAGCGCATCACCTCTAACATCAATCCCTTCCCAGAAAGCGCCCGTCGCCACGAGTAAAGCGTTACCCAGTTCCATAAACTCCGCCAAGGTTTTCTGCTTACTCATCTCCCCTTGCATTAACACAGGCAGCTCAAGTACTTCTCGGAACTTCTCACCCAGTTCACGCATCATGCTGTGCGAGGTACATAAAAAGAAGCAGCGACCATCATTTTCTTCAATCACCGGAGCAAGCATTCGGACTAACTTATCCGCTAAGCCGTTACTGTTTGGCTCTGGCAAATACCTTGGCACACAAAGGCGCGCTTGTTTTTGATAATCAAAGGGGGACGGCAGAGAAAATTGCTTTGTAGGCTTGAGGCCAAGGCGCTCAGTAAAGTGCTTGAAGTCGCCCGATACAGCTAGGGTTGCTGACGTGAAAATCCACGCGCCTTGTTTAATCTCTATTTGCTCATGGAACTTGTCCGCGACAGAAAGAGGCGTAATGTGCAGAGCGAAATGACGAGGCGAGGTATCGTACCAGTATGAGTAACCGGTAATATCGACATCACAGACGCGGTCGATGCGGCCTTTGATCAAATTGGCTCGTTCAAAAGCGGTATCCAGTAATTGACTGCGCCCTAAAGCTATTTTGAGTACATCAATCGCCAATTCGAGGCTATCAGTTAAGCGCAATAATTCTCGCTTAATAGAACCTGATTGCAACGCCTCACGCCAGTTGCCACGAAAGCCTGGCTCACCCAAGACAATCCGCATGTCCATTGCGCTTTGCATGAGTTTGTCGCCCACTTTTTGCAATTGACGCATATCTTTGGCTTCGGTGCGGTAGGCTATTTCAATGTCTTTGGCAAGATCGTGAATTTGGCGGCTTGAAACTGACTGGCCGAAATATTCGCTCGCAATATCTGGCAACTGATGAGCTTCATCAAAAATAAACACATCGGCTTCTGGAATCAGTTCACCAAATCCTGTCTCTTTGATCGCTAAATCAGCAAGAAATAAGTGATGGTTCACCACAACAATGTCGGAATCCATGGCTCGCTTACGCGCTTTCAATACAAAGCAATCGGTGTAGCTCGGACACTCTTTACCTAAACAGTTATCATTGGTTGAGGTGATGGTCGGAATGATCATGCTGTCTTCTGGCAGATCATCACAATCACCAAGGTCACCTGTTTTGGTTTCTGATGACCAAGCACGCACTTTAACCAGTTGAGTTAATAACGTCGGGTCAGATTCATTAGTGTGGCTTTCGACCATTTGGCGGCTCAAACGATCCAAACACAGATAATTAGAACGCCCTTTTAATAACGCCACTTGGCCATAAAAACCAAGCGCATTGACCATGAGCGGTAAGTCACGATGGTACAACTGCTCTTGCAAGTTTTTCGAGCCTGTACTGATGATCACTTTTTTACCGCTCAACAGCGCAGGGACTAGGTATGCGAAGGTCTTACCGGTTCCGGTTCCTGCCTCCACCACCAACTGGGTTTGATCTTTGATCGCACTGCTGACGGCTTCCGCCATATCGATTTGTGGCTGGCGAGCTTGAAAGCCAGGAATGGCCTTACCTAACGCGCCATCAGAGGAAAAAGTTTTTGCGATCATGCTTGGTATTGAGTTTGAAAAATTATCGAGAGTATATCAGAGGAATAGGAGTGACATCAGCCCACAATCTGACCAGCTTGCGGCGACACGCGGATATTTTGTTGAAACCAACGTAAGAATAGATTATTTATGGTGAAACATGGCAGTACAGTTACACCCGCTAGGGAATAATAACAAATTCGTACGCTAAAATATTAATGCATGGAAGTACCTGATTTATGGAAAAGAAAACACTGTTGACCCACTGTTCTGACGCCCCGGGCCTCATCTCGAAAATTACTAATATCTGTTACAAGCACCAACTCAACATCGTTCACAATAACGAATTTGTTGATAATACCAGTGGCCACTTTTTCATGAGGACGGAGCTGGAGGGATACTTCAACGATCAAACGTTTCTTGCCGACTTGGACCAAGCTCTCCCGCAAGGTGCTAAGCGTAAATTGGTTGGCTCTCGCCGTAAGCGCATCGTCATTCTCGTCACAAAAGAAGCGCATTGTTTAGGCGATATTCTGATGAAAACCTACGATGGAAGCCTAGATGTTGAGATCGCTGCAGTGGTGGGGAATTACGACAAACTGCAAACTCTCACTGAACGCTTCGACATTCCTTACCACCACGTGACCCATGAAAACCTTAGCCGTGAAGAACACGAGCAGAAGATGCTAGAAGTGATCGATCAATACGATGCTGACTTTTTGGTGCTAGCTAAATACATGCGCGTATTAACGCCGACGTTTGTTGAGAAATATCACCACAAAATCATTAATATTCATCACAGCTTCTTACCTGCTTTTATTGGCGCGAAGCCATATCAACAAGCTTACGATCGCGGTGTGAAAATCATCGGTGCAACAGCACACTTCGTGACTAATGATTTAGATGAAGGGCCGATCATCAAGCAAGACGTAATTCCTGTCGACCATACATTCAATGCCCAAGATATGGCGCAAGCGGGACGCGATGTAGAGAAGAACGTATTGAGTAAGGCTTTGAATAAAGTGATCAATGACCACGTCTTTGTTTATGGGAATAAGACAGTGATCCTGTAATCCCTCCGTACTAGTTACAACGATAGTGAAACCCGTCCAACTTGGCGGGTTTCATCTTTTCAGAAGATCCCCCCTCCAATTCTAACCATCAAAGTTAAACCGATACGTTATAATTTTTCATTTCTCCACAACTATTTACTGAGAGAATGATTCCGTTTATCATTTGCCCTCCTTATAATAAACCACGTTAATATTACGGAATTAAAATGAAAAAAACGTTAGTGGCTTTTCTGATTGGGCTGACTTTACCAGCAACCACAATCGCAGATACTCTTGAGCCTGTTCAGAATGATGTATCCACTCGCATTATCGGCGGCGAACCTGCCAACACTTCCGACTGGAAATTTATTGCTTCACTGGTACGTAAAGGACAACCTACATCTATTGGTCACTTTTGTGGTGGCAGTTTCCTAGGTGGAAAATACGTATTAACTGCTGCGCACTGTGTGGAAGGTCTTAATGCGGACGATCTGGATATCGTTCTTGGTCTTTATGACAAAAACAGAGAGTCTCAAGCACAGCGCATCGCCATTAAAAATATCTATTCACATGATGAATATAACAACATAACAACGAACAATGACATCGCTCTTATTGAATTAGAACGCAATATCGATAGCGCAACTATTGACCTGGCAACGCCAGAACTTTTAGATAGCGTACGCGTAGGAGACAAGTTGCACGTGGCTGGATGGGGAAATACGTCCACGACAGACCGAATATACCCAACCGTTTTACAACAAGTAGATTTGGAATACGTAGATCGAGCTACCTGCCAAAACCTACCAGGAAACTACTCTAATGTATCAGATGACGGTATTTGCGCCGGATACTATTGGGGAGGTAAAGATAGCTGCCAAGGAGATAGCGGCGGTCCACTCATCGTTGATGATAACGGTATCAACAAATTGCTAGGCGTGGTCAGCTGGGGGGATGGATGTGCTCAACCAAACGCTTATGGTGTTTACGCCAACGTCGCTCATTTTCAACACAATGGATGGATAGATAGCCATCGCAATACTATCAGCTTCACTAAGTACCGAGATCTTCGTTTCGTTGAGCGAAAAGCGCAGCAAGAGACCTTTACTATTCGTAATGACGATACTATCCCATTCAACATCTACCAAAGCACAATATCATACGGAAGTACCATCGAGAAAAGCACTTGTACTGGTACCTTAAAGCCTTCGCAAAGCTGTCAAATTACCGTCGGCTACCAACCTAGCTATTCGGGATCAGAAACAACGATAGAGCTCTTTACCGATCATCCGAAACTGTCCAGACTCACAACAACTTTCGAGTATTCAGGTGTAGATAAAGCAAGCAGATCAGTGCGTAATGCCATTCCGCTAGCAGACGCAAATGTTTATACCGGTCAAAACGCTTGGACGGCTGAAAATGGTGAACTGCAATCAGCGGATATGGGAGCTTATCCTGGTGTATCTGAGCTGGTTTTGACCGATCTTCCGAAGGGCAAACTTACCATGGATCTCAAAGTAATGTCCGATGGTTTTGATTACTTGTTCATCTTAGTTAATGGTGAAATTTACGATAGCACCAACCAACTCCTCGATTATAAAGAGATCCAGATCGATCTTTACAAAGCATCTAATACGATAACGTTTGAATACGTCCAACACCCGTTTTCAAGTGGCATTTACAGCGCGCAAGCATTTGTTCGCAACATAAATATGTCAGTCAGCACAGATAATACGGGCGATGCTGGTAACGACGTTAATAAAAAGTCTAGTTCAGGCGGCAGTTTATCTATTGGCCTACTGGTGTTAATGGCTGCAGGTTCATTCGTACGACGCAAAAAAAGGTAACGAGATGAAACATAGACTCAAGATATTCCTACTTGGTTTGGGCACTATCAGTTTAACTGCATGTTCAGCAAACGCAGGACTGCAAACAAACCAGACGTCTGAGCACCAAGCAATGATGGTAGAGACTTATAGGACAAGTGAGAGTCAAATTTCATTTATCACAGAGTCTAACGGCTGCAGTGAAAACGAGGACTTTAGCCTAAAAATAGAGCAAAGCTCACAGACAGAAGCTCTTATTACTATCGTTAGAGACAAGGCGGATCATTGTAAACGAATGCCGTTTCCAAAGACTTTCACACTCACTCTAAATAAAGAGTTGAAAGGCAAAAAACTTTCCATTACCAACCCAAAAAGCAAATCACCGGCTAAATAGTGATTCGCTTACGAAAAGGGAGCCTCGGCTCCCTTTTTACCTCTCGCAACTCAGCAATTCTCACTCTAGCGTTTTACGCCTGCTCAGACTCCACAATACGCTTAAGTGAATGCGGGTGCAGTTTGATACAAATGCCTTGGTACTTAAACGCCACGGTTGGGTTGTTCAAGCGTTCGCCATCCCCTTTCGGGCTCGACAGTTTGATCTTCACACCTAGCTCTTCCAACTCATTAAAACGCGCGCCAAACGCTGGGTAAGTGTGTTTCAAATCAGCAAGAAACTCGTCTGCAGTTTCGGCATGAGACGGAATCACAAACTCCACATGTTCCCAGCTTTCATTTGGGTAGATTTTGCCTTCCGCAGGGTATGGCAATTCCAGACACTCAATCTTCCAACCACGGCTTTCCAACGCTTTGTCGAATTCGATAACGATGATTGGACGACCGTTGATTTTCGCTTGTGAAATCACCTTACCGTATTGATTCCATGCTTCATGCGCGGCTTTTGCTGTTTCAGTATCATTAATTCGCAGCGCAATATGGTCAGCTTGAGCAAAGCTCAGATCCAGTTTTAACAGGGATGCAAGCTCTTCAATCTTCGCCATAAATGCATCCAGATCTTGGATCATCAATTTAGGCGCTAGGCGTTTTTCAACTAGTTGAGTCGTCATTGTGGTTCTCTTTTGGGGCGATTTATCTCATTACTCTGAGCGCAATAGTAAACGCAAACCAAACCACATTTCCATTCAATCGAAAAAGTATAAATTTCCCCAATTCCTCTCTGTATGAAAAGCAATAAAGTTGTTATCATTAGCCCCATTTTTGTGAACTCCAACAGAACTCGGCACTTACTTCGCCGAGTTCTTCGTCCTTGAATTGAAGGAAACGCGTGTGAATATCCAAGCACTTATTAATGACAAAGTATCTCAGGCTCTAGAAGCCGCTGGCGCACCTGCAGGCAGTCCTGCGGCAGTACGCCAATCAGCAAAGCCACAATTTGGTGACTACCAAGCAAACGGCGTAATGGGCGTTGCTAAAAAACTGGGTACTAACCCACGAGAATTTGCACAGAAAGTACTGGATGTTCTAGACCTAGATGGTATTGCAAGCAAGACAGAAATCGCTGGTCCTGGTTTCATCAACATTTTCCTAAGCGAAGAGTTCCTAGCAAAACAAGCGGAAGCAGCACTGGCTGACTCACGTCTTGGCGTTGCAGCAGACGAAGCTCAAACTATCGTTGCTGACTACTCTGCACCAAACGTAGCTAAAGAAATGCACGTTGGTCACCTACGTTCAACCATCATCGGTGATGCGGTAGTACGTACTCTTGAGTTCCTAGGTCACAAAGTGATCCGTGCGAACCACATCGGCGACTGGGGTACTCAGTTCGGTATGCTTATCGCAAACCTTGAGCGTGTACAACAAGAGTCTGGCGAAGTTTCTATGGAACTGGCTGACCTTGAAGGCTTCTACCGTGAGTCTAAGAAACTGTACGACGAAGACGAAGAATTCGCAGTGAAAGCGCGAAACTACGTTGTGAAACTGCAAAGCGGTGACGAGTACTGTGCAGAAATGTGGAAAAAACTCGTTGATGTAACCATGATCCAAAACCAGCGCAACTACGACCGTCTAAACGTGTCACTGACTCGTGACGACGTGATGGGCGAGAGCATGTACAACGACATGCTTCCTAAGATCGTTGCAGACCTAAAAGAACAAGGTCTTGCCGTTGAAGATGATGGCGCGCAAGTTGTATTCCTAGATGAATACAAGAACAAAGATGGCGAACCAATGGGCGTTATCGTTCAAAAACGCGATGGCGGTTTCCTATACACAACAACAGACATCGCATGTGCAAAATATCGTTATGAAGAGCTAAGCGCAGACCGTGTGCTTTACTTCATCGACTCACGTCAACACCAGCACCTAATGCAAGCTTGGACAATTGTTCGTAAGGCAGGCTACGTACCTGAGTCAGTATCTCTTGAGCACCACGCGTTCGGCATGATGCTTGGTAAAGATGGTAAGCCATTCAAGACTCGTGCGGGTGGTACCGTTCGCCTTGCCGACCTTCTAGATGAAGCAGAAGTTCGTGCAGCACAACTGATCGAATCTAAAAACCCTGAGCTAGATGCGGAAGAAAAAGAGAAGATCTCTAAAACAGTTGCAATGGCAGCGGTTAAATACTCTGACTTATCTAAACACCGTACGACTGACTACGTGTTCGATTGGGACAACATGTTAGCGTTTGAAGGTAACACAGCACCATACATGCAATATGCATACACTCGCGTAGCTTCTATTTTCGCTAAAGCTGGTGTTGCTATGGACGCTCTCCAAGGTGACATCAAAATCACTGATGAGAAAGAGAAAGCACTTATTGCTAAGCTTATGCAGTTCGAAGAAGCGGTTCAATCTGTCGCTCGCGAAGGTCAACCACACATCATGTGTAGCTACCTATTCGAACTAGCAGGTCAGTTCTCTAGCTTCTACGAAGCGTGCCCTATCCTAGTTGCTGAAGACGAAGCAGTGAAACAAAGCCGTCTGAAACTAGCAGCGCTAACAGCGAAGACCATCAAGCAAGGTCTGTCTCTACTAGGTATTGATACTCTAGAGCGCATGTAAGCGATTCTAGAATCGAGACGATTTAGAAAGGTTGACGTGAAAGCGTCAACCTTTTGTTTTATCTGGCGTATACTGATGTCATTCAATTCAAATCGGACAACATAATGAGTTTTGAACTGCACCCTCAACTGGCAAAAGACACCACCGTTATCGGCCACTTCCCACTGTGTGTGGCGCTTCTGCATAAAGATAACGCCGTGCCATGGGTTATCTTGGTCCCTAAACGTGCAAACCTAAAAGAGCTTCACCACTTGCCAATGCAAGAACAGCAACAGTTTTTGCTAGAGTCTCAAGCGGTAAGCCAAGCACTGGAAGCAACATTCCGTCCAGACAAGCTAAACCTTGGTGCGCTAGGTAATATGGTGCCACAGCTGCACATTCACCATATTGCTCGCTTCAAAGATGACGTAGCATGGCCGGGACCGGTTTGGGGGAACACCAAAGGTGAATTCCGTACAGAAGAAGAGCAAAACGAATTGCTTGGTCGCATTAAAAATGTGCTGTCACTGAGCTCTATTTTCCAAAAAGCATAAGCACTGCTAGCGAAAATAATTCGCCTTTGAATACGGCTGAAATAGACAGAGAAAGATTAATACGTATTTGTAACAATCTTTCTCATTTTTCTGGGATTATCACTAAAATAAAACTTGTTTAGACTACCAGCTCAGTTAGAGAGGGTCATCATGAAACAAGTCTTCAACACATTCCGATACGTCAGCTGGATCGCCATTATCTGTTCTATGGCTGCTTCATTCTTGCTTTTTCTTATGGGTGCAGCAAAAACCTATTCGGCATTTGCGGTCTTCATTCTCAATCAAACACCTCCAGAAGCACTCGCACATTTAGATAAAGCAGACATCGCGATCGCTTATTTGATCAAGTCACTGGATACGTTTCTTGTCGCACTAGTTTTGTTCATCTTTGCTCACGGCATCTACACACTATTTATTTCCAACAAAGCTAAAGCGAAAACACAAGAGCAGTCGGTTTTGCATTGGATCAGAACCCCAAACATCGGCCATCTAAAAAACATTTTGGCTGAAGTCATCATCGTGATCTTGTTTGTGAAGTTCTTAGAGCTCGTGCTGATTAACTTCGACAGCTTAGATTGGACGATCTTAACATTACCTATTTCGATTTTAGTTTTAAGTCTTGGTTTAAAGTTCCTAGGGTTAGGCGCGACTAAACACTCTGAAGAACATTAATTTCGCTGTATTCACAAACAATAACCAGCAAAATAAAAGCCGCATCATTGCTGATGCGGCTTTGTCGTTTTTACGTGATAATTTTTAGGTGACTAATTTTGATAGTCGCTACATGGTGACTGTCAGAGACAAACCATCTTGTTTAGTCACTGAGTAGCGAACTCGAGTCACGTCATGAGCTTTATTGGTGTCAACTAGGCGGCTAATTTTGCCCTTCTTAATCCACACACTTAACATCGCGTCAGCACCATCTTCACTCATCCCAAACTGCTTAGCCAGATCTGACTGGGAAACGGTTCCTTTGTCTGCAATGTATTGATAAAGCTCTTTTAAAATCATGCTACTTGCGCCTCTAATGCACCGTTTTGTTTCTTACCAACTCGTTTGAACACACGGTATGTGCCAAAGAAGATAGCTACGATCACTGCCATCCAAATGCCACTTGTCACTGGGCTATCTGCGAAATGCGTCAATTGGTTGTAGAACGTCGCACATAGGTAAGCCAAGCCCATTGTCCAAACCGCGATAAAGCGTGCGAACTTATGACCAAACTCACGTACGTAAGCCCCCATCGCCGCCACACAAGGTGTGTACAGTAGGATAAAGATTAGGTAAGCAAATGCGGCATTGCCAGAAGCAAACTGCGATTTAATGTTACCGAAGATAGAAGCATCGACTTCTTGTTCTTCGGCAACGGCATTTGAGTCAGTTAAGTCACCCACTTCAATGCCTAGTGGATCTGAGTAGCTCAAACCGGCTAGGTTTTCAGGGATACTCATTACTGCCTCTTCTAGGCTGCCCATTAGATCAAATTCTGCGTCTTCACCGTCGCTTGGCGTGGTGTATAGGCTGTTAAGCGTACCAACTACCGCCTCTTTTGCGAAGATACCGGTAATGATACCAACCGTCGCTGGCCAGTTATCTTCTTGAACACCGATTGGCGCGAATACTGGAGTCACAACTTGCGCAGCTTTAGAAAGCACCGAGTTTTCGCTGTCTTCGTTACCAAAACTGCCATCAGTACCCAATGAGTTGAAGAAACTCAGAATAGCAACAACGATAACGATGGTTTTACCTGCACCAAGTACAAAGCGCTTTAGCTTTTGCCAAGTTTTGATCACCACGTTTTGTAGCGTCGGAAGCTCGTAATCTGGCATTTCCATCACTAGGCTGTCGCTGCTACCTGGGTAAAGCGTGTGCTTAAGGAAAAGACCTGTGAAGATCGCTGCCACAATACCAAGTAGGTAAAGTGCGAATACAATGTTCTGGCCAGAACCTGGGAAGAATGCCGCAGCGAATAGCGCGTATACAGGCAGACGAGCACCACATGACATAAATGGTGCCATAGAGGCAGCCAGTTTACGCTCACGTTCTTGGTCTAGAGTACGAGTTGCCATGATTGACGGTACGTTACAGCCAAAACCAAGAACCAACGGTACAAATGCTTTGCCCGGTAGGCCGATCTTCTGCATCACTTTATCTAGTACGAATGCTGCACGAGCCATGTAACCTGAGCTCTCAAGTACCGCTAGGAACAGGTACAAACACGCGATAACCGGAATGAAGGTTGCAACCGTCTGGATACCACCACCGATACCATCAGCAAGAACCGTCACTAACCACACAGGCAAATGACCGTCTAACAAGTGATGCCCACCATCAACCAACAATGCGCCCACACCAATGTCAAAAAAGTCGATAAATGCACTACCGATGTTAATCGAGAACATAAACATCAGGTACATAACAACAAAGAAGAAAGGAATTCCAATCCACTTGTTCAAAATAAACTGGTCGAGTCTTTCAGTCACACTACGACTTAACTTGCCTTCGCTTCGGCGAACTTTTTTACACTGTTCATGCAGATGCGTGTACTTAGTATCCGCGACATGCAAATCGATATCCAAATCTAACGTCGTAATGACTTCCAAGACTTTGCTTCTATCAATATCAGAAAGACTATTGAGCACCATTGTGTCTTTTTCAAGCGCACGAATCGCTAGTGCACGATGAGCGACGTTTTGGTCGTTAAAAAGTGCGGAAACCGTTTGAATTGCCGACTCCATCTTCTCACCGTAATGCAAAGACAATTCTTTAAGTGGCACTCCTTGAACGATGGATTTATGGAGCTTTTCTCTAAACTCTGCCACTTGAGTTTTATTGGTTGCAGATAAACTGACAACCGGACAACCTAACGTTTTCTCAAGCTCTGCAACGTTAATCATCTGACGTTCACGCTTTAGCGCATCCATCTTGTTGAGGACAACAATCATAGGGCGACCAAGTTCGCGAAGTTGCAGCGTCATATATAAGCTGCGCTCTAAACTTGTAGCATCCACCACGTTAATAATGAGATCAGCAGGATGAGTTAGAACCGCACGCGATGCGATGGATTCATCAATACTATTACTATCATTACCACTGTCTAATGAGTAAATACCCGGAAGGTCAGTGAGCAAAAACTCATCCCCAGCATGCTTGAATTGTCCCGTTTTCTTTTCAACCGTGACGCCTGCCCAGTTACCAACTTGCTGTTTTGCGCCAGTTAAACCATTAAATAGCGTCGTTTTACCACTATTAGGGTTACCTACGGTTAGCACTTGATATTGCATTACACTCGCTCCACTTCAATTTTCTGAGCAATTGTTTCTCGCAATGCGACAGACACACCACGGACTTCGACTTGTAAAGGATCGCCCATTGGCGCACGTCGAATCACTTTGACTTCTGTATTGGGAAGCAGCCCCATTACCATGAGTTTCTTTCTGATATCTGATGAAAGACCATCTAACAACCGAATCGTCACCGTATCGCCAGGATTAATCTCTGATAACTTCATAGTGGCCCTTAAGAGTATTGCTAATGAGAAATATTATTATTTAATAAGTTTAGGTTGCCAATATTACTCCCCTATACCCCTTCAATCCTTGTGTGAAATCAAAGATTCCGTAAATGTTTTCACGCTTTCAAACGTTAACTTCGTAAATTTCCTCTCGTTATTTACGTCAAAATTAACAATTAAAAATGACACCTAACGAAACAAAAATGTCACAAACCAAGATAGAAAACAAAAAATGCAAATTAAAACAGTGGGTTAATTAAAAAACAAAACGTTGTCGCTTTTCTCATATAAACATGGCGTTATTTTTATAAGAAAAATAAGTAACCTCTCGTATAGTTACTCCATCGAGAGGGCAACCTCTCTAATAAATTCCAGAGGTGGCATGGCAACATGTCACTCCGGCAGCAAGCGAAGGTGTCCTTGACACCCGTGGTATAGTCCCCCCGGCTATACCACGATATTTTTTTCACCTCTTTCAAAACTTCTTTACCTTATCCATCTTTTCAACACAGTTTTCGTTTTCACGAATGTCGCATGCCATCACTCCCCCAAATGAACAACGCTCTTTTGATACAGCAATACAACTGTCATTTATTTGTTGCAACTATCAGTAAATCATTCTCTTGAAGCCATTTATGCTTATTGCTATGAACATCGCGACTAACAGATAGAACGTGATCGTGCTTACGTGTTGAGAATGGATTTGTAGGCTAGATGTGATGAAGAAACAATGAAACTTACTGCGTTAGCAACTGCAGCAATAATAGAGCACTGTATGCAGCTCCCCAGCATCTTAACTATTAATTAGGGAGCGTATAATGAAGGTTTTCTAGTTAATTTCTTGGCTTTCTTGAGTCAAAGCAAACTTGGAAGGGGGCAAACCAAAATGCAGCTTAAACTTTTGGCTAAAGTAAGATGGATCATTAAAGCCACAGTTAAAGGCGACTTCACTGATTTTCTCACCCGCCAATAACTTTTCACACGCCGTTTCCAAACGAACCTCTGTGACATAGTCTTTTAACGTTCTTGACGAGGCAGATTTAAAACGTCTCTGTAAAGAGCGTTCAGACATATACAGCATTTTAGCGGCTGACGCAGTGCCAAATTCAGGATCATGGTAATGCTCTGCCACTAATTGATAGACTTTTTGCAACCACTCTTTCTCTGGTGTGACTTGATCTTCTGCAATAGTTACAGGATTGAGTTCTTGCTGCGGTTCATCCAGATAACTCCTTTCCTTCGCAGATGGCCATGTAATCTCGACTTTGTTTTGAGCATCAGAAGAGAAGACAGCCAAATAACCACCACTCGTTGTCACTAGTTGGGCAAGGTGGTCAATACTCAACTCAGAGTGATTTAAGTTAGATGGAAGCCCAGTCGCGACTTTATTAGGTAATTGCGTCCCGTAATCAAGAAAGCTCAATGACACAATATCATGTCCCTCTTCTAGCATAATTCTAACCGTTTGACCTCGGAAAGAGCGCTTGATGATATTGGCAAAAATGCTATTGAAAATAACATCAAGATTAAAACTTTCCAGAGCAACCCGGCTCTGCTTGCTCTCATCTTCTAGCTCTACCAAAATACCCGCTTTTGCAAAGTCATCTTGCCATACATCAACCACTGACTGAGTTATCTGACTCAAGTTGTAGTTCTGACTCCCACCACTTACATCACTTGGAACACTTTTGAGTTCATTTAACTGCCAATTCGTTTTAGCCAAATGATCCTCTGTCGCAGTATCCAGAGGCATAGGTAGTTTCGCCACAATAAAGTCGACGCTTGATTTTATGGATAGAGCTACATGGTCTACGAGTAGGTTTCTAACTTGAATCTGTTTACGTAATTGCTGGTTGCTCGTAAGCAACACTCTACTTTGATGTCTTAACTGATTCGTTTTGAGAGTCACTTGAGCTGCTAGATCACGGTTAGCCTGTACAACGTAGCGAGAGCGCCAGAAAACAAGTAATGCGACGACCGCAATACTAGCTACGACAAAGCCTAAAATAGCAAATCGCGATAGATACCAAGGATGAAGGACGATAAAGTGAGATTCTAAACCAACGACTCCAGTGGCAACTTGAGACTCATTACTGACCTGCAAGTGATATTCACCGGAACTAAGGTGCTCGAGTGTCAGTTGGCCCCCCTCTAACGTTTGCCATGGGTCATCGTTGTTCAATCGATAGTACAAATTTTGACTGTCTGGTTTTGGCATCACACCGAATAAAAAACTCAGCGAAGATCCATATGGCAGTGTGAGCCCATTCAGATCGGCACTACCAACTTGCAGAACTTCATTTTCAAGCACTACTTGGCTAACAATAAACTTAGACTCTGGGGGATTAGATACAAGCAGCTTGGATGCTTCTGCTTTTACGAGTCCGTACTTCGACCCCAGAACAAGCTCTCGCTCACCAATTTCTGTCTGCTGTATAACGCTACAAATACCAGGGAGGAACTCATTGTTCATTAAGCCTGATGACGATGAGTAATGTTTCACTAACTCACCCGAAAGGTGGTAATAGCTTAAACCGACAGAGGAAGCTAACCATACACCTTGCCTGTCTCTGATCAAGCAAGCAGGTCTGGCGTTGGGCTCACTCATTTCAACAACACGTTTTTCATCGCTTCGTGTATCAGTTTTAAACACACCATAAGATGAAGCAAACCACTGGCTGCCATCAACCGCCGTGGTCATGTCTAATGATTCACCAAACTTTTCTGAAAAACGGATAAACTGGATGTTGTCATTACTGTATTGGTATACGCCATGATCGGTGCCTATTAATAGGGCGTCTTCAGTATCATATAGGCGCGTAACCTTAGCAGGCAAATACTGACTTACTAGCCACTCACTTCCAAAGTTTCGTACGCTTTGTGCAGCAGTATCAACATTGTAAAGATGGTATCCGCTTGATACCCAAAGACGGTCATCACCATCAACGGTCACATGCTCTACGGCATGTCCAGCCATAACCTGTAAATAAGGAAATGTAATCTTGTTGAGACCATTTAGCTCAAATATTTCCAGCCCTTTTGAGGTTGCAAGCCAAAGCATGCCGTTTTGAAACGCAAATTCATTGATCTGCGACTCCAACTCTAAGACTTGGTTAATCCCACTCTTTCCTGAACGATAAATCTTTCGGTCATCAGCAAACCAAAGCGCACCATCAGGACCTTCAATAGTTTGCCGAATTCGTCCTGATAGGGTGTGTGAGTCATAACTACTAAAGGTCACTCGTTCAAATTTTTTACTAAATAGCGAGTAATAACGAATACCTTGGTTAGTCGCAATCCACATCCCTCCCATATTGTCGCTCAACAACGAATAAATCTTCGTGTTATCTAACTCTAACTCAAGAAAGCTTGCAGGCGCGACTTCGGTGACCTCACCTGAAAAAAATGAGTACAAATAAAGGCCATGCTCTGTCCCCACCCAATACTCTTGATTTGTCTCTGCGAATGTCAAAACATGTGAGCCGCCAATTCTAATCACTTCTTTATCAGGCTGGTAAATGTTGAAAATTAAAGCGCCACGCAATGTACCTATCAAAATTTCTCTTCGCGTGTGTGAATAATAGACTTTCTCAATGTAGTTTTGACCTGAGGCAGCGACATGGTCAAACTTATCACCTTCAGAAAGATAGAAGCCGGAAGTCGTTGCTAGTGCCCACTTCGTTTCAACTAGCACCGCATCATTAATGTAAACGTAGCTATTATTACTATGTTGATAGAGCTGCAATAGAGAGAAAGAGTTTAACTCGCTAGTGTCGATATTGTAGGTATAGAAATGCGCGCCATCACTCACCCAAATATAGTTCTTTGAAGACCCTATTTTTCTTATTTGTGAGCCTGGATTTAAACTAAAGACTAAACGTCGCTCCTGATTTGGATAAGTTCGATAGACCTCATTTTCAATAAAGGTCCAAAAAGCACCTTTATGATAAGCCAACTGCTTGGCCGACGTTTGTAGGAAGCTACCTGATTTAGGCAATATAGTTTGACCATCGTAAAACAGGACTCTCCCGTGTACGTCATGAATCCACAAACCGCCCTTTTCACCCAAGAACAACTTTTTAGCCGCGATAAAAGTACCCTTTGCCTGAGTTGGCAAAGGGTAAAAGATTGCATTTGCATTATGAAGCGCAAATGCTTGGTAGGATAAGATAAAGCCCAACAGAGCAAGGGCTAATTGGCGTAGCAAGACGAAAACCTTTTGTATCAATTTGTGCTCTGAAAGTGACCGTTCATCGTTTGTAAAACATGGATTTATACGGTTATTTTGAGCTGATAATTATTGGTAATGATATCTCAATTACTTTCTGAGAAAAGGCTCGCCTTACCAAAGGTTGTAATTCTTACTACTGGATCACGTTAAAAAGACTACTCCTACATTACGACAGCACTTAATCTGACTTTTTGTTCAAGCATTGCTCAAAACTATTCGCCATATTGTTGAGAAAAGTAAAGTAACTGCCAGGTTTTGCTTCAATTGTACTCCCTAACGGGTCAAGCTCGCCTTTAGCAACATCACTGCCTCTCATTACGCTCTGAACGACAGCCGGGGTAAACTGAGGTTCAGAAAATACACAAGCCACATCTCCACCACTTAGCTTTTGACGAATTTGAATTAAGGTCTTCGCTCCTGGCTTGCGTTCTGGGCTCACAGTAAAATGCCCCATTTGATTTAGTTCATAACGATCTTCGAAATAACCGTAAGCATCATGGAATACAAAGTAACCTTTGCTTTTTACTGGTGCCAGCTTCTGCTTTATCTGTTGGTCAGTGTCTTTTAGCTCGAGTTCAAACTTTTTGAGGTTCGCTTGATATTGAGCTGCATTTTCCGGATCAAGTGATACAAGTTGATTCACAACAGCCTTGGCCACTTGTTGTGCTTGGCTTACACCTAGCCAAAAGTGCGGATCATGTGAGCCATGATCGTGCCCATCATGGTCATGGTTGTGCTCACTATCAAATTCACGCAATTCTAGATTTGGAATTTGACTAATAGTCAAAGTATTCGATCTATCCGAAACAACTTTCTCTAGAAACGGTTCAAGATCATGTCCGTACCAGATAACCAAATCAGCCGAAGCGACCTTTTTAACATCCGATGGACGCAAAGCATAGTCATGGGGTGATGTGTTAGACTGCAATAGCACGTCTGGTGAAGTTACTCCTTGAGTAAGCTCTGTTACTAACAACTGAATAGGTTTGATACTCGTCAGTACCGTTACCGCCTGTGCTGGCAGTGTTAACATTGCTGAGGCAGCAAGAATTAATGCTCTTTTCATAGTTTTACTTGGGATATGGCGTGGAAAGTGAGATAATGTTACATTATAACATTATTGATTTGCAAATGAGTTTCATTCATGTCTTCCTTAGTCCATCTTGAGCAGTTATGCGTCGAGTTCGATGGCCGCAGAGTTCTCGATAACATTAGTATGGAATTAGAAAAGGGCAAAATAACTACCCTAATTGGTCCCAATGGAGCGGGAAAATCAACGTTAGTCAAAGTTATCTTAGGTCTTCAAAAGCCAACTAGCGGCAAGTTGAACCGACAAAGAAAACTGAAAATTGGTTACGTTCCTCAAAAGTTGAAGCTCAATGACTCCCTTCCATTGAATGTAACCCGCTTTCTAAATTTAGCAGGAAAATACAGTAAGCAGGAGTGCATTGATGCATTACGGCTTGTTGGCGCTGAACATTTACTTAATAGTAATATGCATCGCTTATCCGGTGGTGAAAACCAACGAGTGTTACTGGCTCGCGCTCTGCTTCAACGTCCTCAGCTATTGGTATTAGACGAACCAGCTCAGGGGGTGGATATCCAAGGTCAAATCGATCTCTATGACTTAATTGAGAGCATTCGTCACCGCTTTGATTGTGGCGTATTTATGGTATCGCATGACTTACATTTAGTGATGGCGAAAACGGACGATGTTATTTGTCTGCATCACCATGTTTGCTGCTCAGGTTCACCTGCCACTATTACTCAGCACCCTTCTTACATCGCACTATTTGGCAATGCAGCGAGAGAGTCTCTCGCGTTTTATCATCACGACCATGAGCACCATCATCACGATTTATCCGGAACGCCAGTAAGCGGTGATGCGATATCATGCTCCCACCATAAACACGGACATCACCATCATGATTGAGTTTCTCCTACCTTCTATTCTTGCTGGTATTGGTATCGCGATCATTGCCGGTCCACTTGGGTCATTTGTCGTTTGGCGTAAAATGGCTTACTTCGGAGATACCCTAGCTCATGCATCGTTAATGGGCCTAGCGCTGGGCTTCTTGCTCAACGTAAATCTCTACCTTGCGCTACTCGTCTGCTGTTTAGCTCTGGCCGTTTTGCTTGTCACTCTGCAAAAGCAACAACTTGTGGCTACAGACACGTTGTTAGGTATCTTGGCACACAGTGCACTCTCTATCGGTTTAGTATCGGTTAGCTTTTTGGAAAACGTGCGCGTCGATTTAATGAGCTACCTATTTGGGGACTTACTTGCCGTCTCTCCACAAGATCTGATGTTTATTTACGCAGGTGTTGTTGCGGTGAGTGCGTGTTTGTACGTCTTCTGGCGCCCACTGCTTTCTAGCACTGTTAGTGAAGAACTTGCCGCTGTTGAGGGCGTGAATACAGACTTAGTTCGATTGGTGTTAATGCTAATGGTGGGTGTAGTAATCGCAGTAGGTATGAAGTTCGTTGGCGCGTTGATCATGACTTCGCTCCTAATTATCCCAGCAGCAACAGCACGTAAAGTCTCTTCATCACCAGAGCAAATGGCATTGTTCGCATCTATTATTGGCTCAGTGGCAGTACTGATGGGGCTTAGCCTATCATGGCACTTCGATACACCGGCCGGCCCTTCTGTAGTGATCAGCGCAACATCCTTATTTATGCTGAGCCAGCTGATTAAAAGCAAAGCATAATCGCATTGAGCATTAAACGCGAAAGACCTTGCTAACAACAAACATAAACCCACGGAAACGGAAAAAGAAAAGCCTGCGAAGTCGCAGGCTTTTTAATACTTATTAAGTAGTGTGGTCGATTACCAACCCGTCACTTCACGTAGACCTTGGCCAATCTCTGCTAGAGATTTCACAGTTTTAACGCCAGCCGCTTCTAGTGCAGCAAATTTGTCTTCAGCAGTACCTTTACCACCAGAGATAATCGCACCAGCATGGCCCATACGCTTACCAGGAGGTGCAGTTACACCAGCAATGTAAGAAACCACTGGCTTCGTTACATTTTCTTTAATGTATGCTGCTGCTTCTTCTTCTGCAGTACCACCGATCTCACCGATCATAACGATCGCTTCTGTCTCAGGGTCTTCTTGGAACAGTTTTAGGATATCAATGAAGTTTGAACCCGGGATTGGGTCACCACCGATACCAACACAAGTAGACTGGCCGAAACCTTCGTCAGTGGTTTGTTTGACTGCTTCGTAAGTTAGAGTACCGCTACGAGATACGATACCTACTTTACCTTTCTTGTGAATGTGACCAGGCATGATACCGATCTTACACTCATCAGGAGTGATAACACCCGGACAGTTAGGACCGATCATGCGAACGCCAGTTTCTTCTAGCTTCACTTTTACGTCGATCATATCTGTAGTAGGGATACCTTCAGTAATCGTTACGATTAGCTCGATACCCGCGTCAATCGCTTCTAGGATTGCATCTTTACAGAAAGGTGCTGGTACGTAGATGACTGTCGCTGTTGCGCCAGTCGCTTCTACTGCTTCGCGTACTGTGTTGAATACAGGTAGACCTAGGTGAGTTTGGCCGCCTTTACCTGGAGACACACCACCAACCATTTGCGTACCGTATGCGATAGCTTGCTCTGAGTGGAAAGTACCTTGACCACCAGTGAAACCCTGACAGATTACTTTAGTGTCTTTGTTAATTAATACAGACATTATTTAGCCTCCGCAGCAGCAACAACTTTCTGAGCAGCGTCAGTTAGCGACTCAGCAGCAATGATATCAACATCAGAATTAGCAAGAACTTCGCGACCTAGGTCAGCGTTAGTACCTTCAAGACGAACAACAACAGGTACGCTTACACCTACCTCTTTAACCGCACCGATAATACCTTCTGCGATCATGTCACAACGTACAATACCACCGAAGATGTTAACAAGTACCGCTTTCACATTGTCATCAGATAGGATGATCTTGAATGCTTCAGCAACACGCTCTTTCGTCGCGCCGCCACCTACATCTAAGAAGTTAGCTGGTTTGCCGCCGTGTAGGTTTACGATATCCATCGTACCCATTGCTAGGCCTGCACCGTTAACCATACAGCCAACGTTACCGTCTAGTGCTACGTAGTTCAGCTCCCACTGAGCTGCGTGTGCTTCACGCTCATCTTCTTGTGAAGGATCGTGCATTTCACGAAGCTTAGGCTGACGATACAGTGCGTTTGAGTCGATGTTGATCTTACCGTCAAGACATAGCAAGTTGCCTTCGCCAGTAATCACAAGTGGGTTGATCTCTAGCAGAGCAAGATCGTACTGAGAGAACATAGTGCCAAGACCCATAAAGATCTTAACGAATTGTTTGATTTGGTCGCCTTCAAGACCAAGTTTGAACGCTAGCTCACGACCTTGGTAAGCTTGTGGACCTACTAGTGGGTCAATTGCTGCTTTGTGGATGAGTTCCGGCGTTTCTTCCGCAACTTTTTCAATTTCCACACCACCTTCGGTAGAAGCCATGAAAACAATCTTACGGCTAGCACGGTCAACTACCGCACCTAGGTATAGTTCGTTCGCAATATTTGAAGCTTCTTCAACAAGGATTTTTGTTACTGGCTGACCGTTAGCGTCAGTTTGGTAAGTCACTAGGTTTTTACCTAACCACTTCTGTGCAAACTCTTTAACGCCTTCTTTTGTATCGTGTAGCTCTACGCCACCCGCTTTACCACGGCCACCAGCGTGAACCTGACATTTAACTACTTTCTTGGCTGTACTAATACGGCCTGCGGCTTCAAAAGCTTCTTGTGGTGTATCACACGCGTAGCCTTCTGGCACAGGCAAACCGAATTCTGCAAACAGCTGTTTGGCTTGGTATTCATGCAAATTCATTTCGATATTCCGTTTGTTTTTCCCTTAAGGGATTTATTATTTCCATAACGCTGCAGTCTTGGCTGCTTGTACGTCTGTAGGGTCTTCTCAAATAAATCCTTCATCATGAGTTCTCATACTGAAGGATTCAAATGAAGGCCAAACGTTGAGCTAGTCTAGCCATTGAAATTTTTAACGTCTAGCTACCTACGATAACTAGACGTTTTAGCGATATTAAACGTCTAATAGGAGACGTGCTGGGTCCTCTAGTAACTCTTTAATCGTTACTAGGAAACCAACTGATTCACGACCGTCAATTAGGCGGTGATCGTAAGATAACGCTAGGTACATCATCGGCAAGATTTCAACTTTGCCATCCACTGCCATCGGACGCTCTTGGATCTTATGCATACCAAGAATCGCTGATTGAGGTGGGTTGATGATTGGTGTAGACATAAGTGAACCAAACACACCACCGTTTGTGATAGTGAAGTTACCGCCCATTAGCTCGTCTACCGTTAGCTTGCCATCACGACCTTTGATAGCCAGCTCTTTGATGCCTTTTTCAACATCAGCGAAACCAAGCTTGTCACAGTCTTTTAGGACAGGTGTAACTAGACCACGTGGCGTTGATACCGCCATGCTAATGTCGAAGTAGTTGTGGTAAACAATGTCATCGCCATCAATCGAAGCATTTACTTCTGGGTAACGCTTAAGCGCTTCTGTTACTGCTTTCACGTAGAAAGACATGAAGCCTAAACGAATACCGTGACGCTCTTCGAACTGATCTTTGTACTGCTTACGAAGGTCCATGATTGGTTTCATGTTCACTTCGTTAAACGTCGTTAGCATTGCCGTGTTGTTCTTCGCTTCTAGCAGACGGTTAGCAACTGTCTTACGAAGGCGAGTCATTGGAACACGTTTCTGACTGCGAGCCGCTGCCGGCACGTCAACCACTGCTGGCGAGTCTTCTTTTGACGCAGATTTAGCGTTCGCAAGATGCGCTTCAATATCTTCGCGCGTAATACGACCACCAACACCAGTGCCTTTCACTTGGCTTGCTTCTAAGCCATGTTCAGCCAATAAACGGCGCACTGCTGGGCTTAGTGCGTCATTACTTTCTTCGCTAAGCGCAGCTTTGTGACGCTTATCAGGAGATGCTTCAGTACCTTCTGTTTTGTCTGCAGTTGGTTCACCTGCAACTGCGCCTGGCTTCAATTTAGCAATGATTTGTTTAGAAAGTACTGTCGCACCTTCTGCTTCAACAATAGCTTCTAAAACGCCAGCTTCCGGAGCTGGAACTTCTAGCACAACTTTGTCTGTTTCGATGTCAACCAAAACCTCGTCACGCTCTACTGCGTCGCCTGGTTGTTTGTGCCATGTCGCTACGGTTGCATCAGCAACTGATTCAGGTAAATCTGGAACCAGAATTTCAA
>NZ_JAWOTC010000010.1:0-126639 GCF_033338675.1 Vibrio sp. Vb1574 | reverse complement strand
CTGAAACTCAGTATATTGTTTGATAATTATTCAATTTCGGACGACTTGGTTTTCTGTCCGAATTACGCAACAAAGCCCTCTTTAGATACCAATTCGTACTTTATCTATCTCAAATCTCTTCTTGACCTCAACTTATCTTGAGGTTTTAGCCTTAGTCGCACGATTAAAAATCAACAATGAAAAAAGGAACCATTGTGTCCAAAATTGCGATTATTTATTTCTCTAAAACCGACGTTACTGGTCAGCTTGCTCGCGCGATTGCCGCAGGTGTTGAACAACAAGGCATTAAGCAGCAAGATGAATGTGAAATCCTCTCTCACCGAATTGAAGGCAGTGAGATTATTGAGGGACGTTTTGTGAACCCTAAACTAATGGATGAACTTGCTGAGTGTGATGCGATTATCTTTGGCTCACCGACCTATATGGGCGGTGTAGCAGCGCAGTTTAAAGCATTTGCAGATGCAAGCAGTGAATCTTGGTATTACCAAAAATGGGCGAGCAAAATCGCGGCTGGCTTTACCAGTGGTGGGGCAATGAATGGCGACCAATCTTGCACATTACAATATCTACAAACGCTCGCTAACCAACACGGCATGATGTGGGTCGGGTTGGATAAGATCAGCAATTCTGGGGAGCAAAACCTGAATCGTTATGGTGTACAAGGTGGTATTGTTGCACAAGGTGGTGAAGGTGGTCAGTTGCATGCTTCTGATGTTGCAACAGCGGAGTATCTTGGCAAACGAGTCGCTATGCTCGTGAACAAGCTCTCCACTCGCTAACAATAAAAAGAAGCCCCGTAAGATACATCTTCGGGGCTTCATATTTATCGCTTGTTTTGAGCGCTACTTCTTGATGTAGAGGTCTTTCGAGTAGATACGACCTTCTACGTTGTTCTTGGCAAAACCGCCAACCGTAGGACGAACCAAACGCGCTTGCATGTAGTAGTAAATCGGTGCGATTGGCATATCCGCCGCCAACAATTGCTCGGCTTGATCATAGAAACCTTGGCGCGCTTTCTCATTGGTTGCGGCCAATGCACTGTTCATCGCGTTGTCGTACGCTTCACTGCTGTAACGTGCAAAGTTACCCGAGGAACCTGAGCGAAGTAAGCTCAGGAAAGTAGACGCTTCATTGTAATCACCACACCAGGAAGCGCGCATCACATCGAAATTGCCTTGTTTACGCGCCACTAAGTATGACTTCCACTCTTGGTTTTCTAACTCCACGTGTGCACCGAGATTTTTTTGTAGCATCGACGCTATCGCAACCGCGATCGATTTGTTTGCCTCACTGGTGTTGTACAGCAATTTAAAATCGAGCGGCTTGTCTTGGCTGTAACCCGCTTCTTTTAACAACTGACGCGCTTTCTCGTCACGTTGTTGCTGACTCCACTTACTGTATTCAGGCGGCGTCGCATCAAACCCTGCGGTGTACTGATGCGCAAAAGTATAAGCAGGAAGGTTGCCCACTTGCGTGACACCATTCGTAATCACATCGCGCATGATGGAGTACGACACCGCTTGACGCACTCGCACATCATCAAATGGCGGACGAGTGGTATTGAACGCGTAGTAATACGTACACAATAATGGCACCACCGTGTAAGCCTGCTTGTAATCTTGTTTAAGCTTCTGCGCCATATGAGTCGGCACATCTGACGTGATATCCAGCTCTCCTGCCGCAAAGCGATTGATAGACGCGTTTTGGTTTTCAAACGGAATGTAAGTCACTCTGTTTAGATGCGTATCTGCGCTGTCCCAGTAACTTGGACTCTTAACCAGTTCAATGCGTTCATTCACGACCCACTTATCCAATGTGAATGCACCGTTGCTAACAAATTGGTCTGGATCGCTCCACGGCTTGTCGCGGTTTTCCACTGTCGCTTGATGCACTGGCATCATGGACGTGTGCCCAGTCATAGCAACAAAGTACGGCACTTGACTGTCCAACTCAAAACGTAGGGTGTATTTATCCACTGCCTTGATACCGAGATCGTCCAAAGGCTTTTTGCCCTCTGCTACATCGGCGATGTTTTTGATCTTGGTGAGTTTGAGATACCAAACATTTGGAGAAGCGGTCTTCGGGTCCACCGCTCGGCGCAGTGAATAGACAAAATCATCCGCCGTCACAGGCTCGCCATTCGACCATTTCGCGTCTTTGCGCAAGTGAAAAGTAAAGGTTTGGTTGTCCTTGGTTTCCCATGATTCTGCCACACCGGGAATGATGTTTCCGTCACGATCTTGAATCACAAGCCCTTCAAATAAGTCACGAATCACATGCATTTCTGGCAGACCTTCGGCTTTCGCTGGGTCAAGCGTCGCCGCCTCTGCGTCATTCGCACGTACTAAATGCTGTTCTGCGGCAAGTTGAATACCTTTAGGTAAGGTCTCCGCAGCAACTGATGTAGCAAGAAAAGGGGTGAATAAAGAGGAAATCAGCAACGCCGTTGAATGTTTTTTAAAATCCATATCTTTTTTCGTTCTCCTAACGCGTCTTGTGAAGCAAGTGCCACAATTAACATTTCAACCGTTGACGAGTTTAAACGGTTCAGTTTAGCTAGGTGTAATTAGCTTAGATATTGATACTACTTCATCAATCAGGAGATTACGGTGAGTCTAATTCCAAGAACGGAAAGAGCGGCATTTTTAATTCGGCCAACATCATACGGTCAATCCGTGCTTGGTGCGCCATTACTGTATTTTCCGGCTCAAGTCGAAAGTGCTTCGCGAGGTTTGATTTTGGCAGGCACTCACGGGGACGAGACGGCCTCGATTGCAGGTTTGTCCTGCGCGCTAAGAAGCTTGCCTGCTGATAACTTACGACATGATGTGATTCTGTCAATGAATCCTGACGGCAACCAGCTAGGCACACGCGCAAACGCAAACCAAGTGGACCTCAATCGCGCGTTTCCAACCCCAAATTGGACTGAGCATGGCACAGTGTATAGATGGAGCTCTCACACACCCGTTCGAGACGTACAGGTGAAAACTGGCACTAAAAACCAACTAGAGTCTGAAGTTAGCGCATTAATTAACTTGATTGAACTGCGCAAGCCAAAGTTTGTGGTGTCGTTTCATGAACCGCTTGCTTTTGTGGATGATCCCAAACATTCCGACCTTGCCAAATGGCTCGGCGAGCAGTTCCAACTGCCAATCGTTGACGATGTCGACTACGAAACACCCGGCTCATTCGGCACTTGGTGTAGTGAACGTGATTTACCTTGCATCACGTTGGAATTACCCGCGATTTCTGCCGATCTCACCATTGAAAAACATCTCTCTGCTTTTATTGCTTTGCTGAGGCACGATCCGGATCTCTAGTCCGCTGTTGGTTAAGCGATCATGTGAGGATCTGTTTGATGTCGGTACTGATATCGCTGATCAACTGACGGGCACTGTCGTCTCTTTGCTGAACCAAGATGATAAACAGCAAATCGGTGATCACGTTTTGCGCGGTACGCGAAGCAATGGATGAGCTGCGATGTTCCGTTTCATTGGCAATCGTATCAAACGTAATATCGGCAATACCGCGCAAGCGACTTCTCCCAGGAGCAGATAACGCAATCACCTTCGCGCCCTGCTCTTTTGCCGCTTCTGCCGCGACGAGAATTTCTTTGCGTTCGCCCGAATACGAAATCGCAATCTGCACATCTTCTGAAGAGAGGGTACGAGCAACAGCAATCTGCACGTGGCTGTCTTGTTCGGAAAGCGCCGTAATACCGAGTTTAAGCAGTTTAAAGCTTAAATCCTTCGCGGTCAGGGCTGAGCCCCCAATCCCGACCACTTGCACTCGACGCGCTTCGCTCAACCATTTCACCGCTTGGTGACACGCTTCATAAGACAGCGCATTGGTGGTTTGAAACATAGCATCTGTTTTTGCTTTCACCAGTTTCTGTGAAATAACCGCGATGGGATCATCTGCCAAAATATCACTGTGCAACGGTGTCGACTGCATCGCATGCTTACGGCCAATCTCTTCATTCAGAGCTAACTTAAACTCGCTGTAGCCTTTAAAGCCAATACGCTGAGTAAATTTCACAATGCTCGATTGACTCACTTTTACTTGCGCCGCAAGTTCTTGGCTAGTGAGCAGCGCCGCCTTTTCTGCGTTTTCAACAATCCAATCGCCGACCAAACGACCACTTTGCGAAAGCTGAGTACGCCTCGCGACTATCTTATTGACAACTGACACAACAAAAACCTCAAAAAATTTAAATAATTTATTCCAAAACAAAAATAATTGGAGTTTGATTTAACTCCATGATTATTCTAACCAAGCCAGTTTATATCGGATGTAATAGACATATATTTTCTCTCATTATTCCAAATTTCTCCTGCACAAAGAATAACCTCAAGTGTGATTTTTATCACCAAAACAGAATATTTTATTCCATAGAATCGCCCTCAGATTGAACATTACGAAGAGTGTAAAACATGAAAATTGATTTAAGCCGATTGGTGACAGAAAGCCGTAATCCAGTCAGTGCAGAGATTGATACGCTTTCGACCATCGAGATGCTGCAAGTCATTAATGAAGAGGATCAAAAAGTCGCGCTCGCGGTCAAAGCAGTGCTACCACAAATTGCAAAGACGGTTGATGCAATTACTGCAGCGTTCGCCAATGGTGGCCGTTTAATTTACATGGGAGCAGGCACATCAGGCCGCTTAGGAATTCTTGATGCGAGCGAGTGTCCTCCTACCTACGGCACGCATCCAGATATGGTGATTGGCTTAATTGCTGGTGGACATCAAGCGATTTTAAAAGCGGTAGAAAACGCAGAAGACAACGCGAAAATGGGTCAAGACGACTTAAAAGCACTTCACCTCACCAAGCATGACGTGGTTGTAGGCATTGCAGCGAGTGGCCGTACACCTTATGTACTAGGTGGTTTGGAGTACGCTAAATCCATCGGAGCCACGACCGCATCTATCGCTTGTAATCCAGAATGTGCCATGGCAGAAGCGGCCGACATCGCGATTCTGCCGATAGTTGGCGCAGAGGTTGTCACTGGATCTTCTCGCATGAAAGCCGGCACCGCACAAAAACTGGTGCTAAACATGCTCACGACAGGCGCAATGATTCGTAGCGGTAAGGTATTTGGCAACTTAATGGTGGATGTAGAAGCCACTAACGCCAAGCTCATCCAACGCCAAACCAACATTGTTGTGGAAGCAACCGGCGCATCAAAAGAAGAAGCAGAGCGAGCATTAAAGGCCTGCGGTCGCCACTGCAAAACCGCCATCTTAATGATTTTGGCCGATTTGGATGCCGAACAAGCCAAATCACGCCTCGCCGCGCACAACGGCTTTATTCGCGCAGCACTAAATAATAACTAAATAATCCGAGTTCTGAAGGATAGACCCTATGGCAAAAATAACTTCAAACACAGTATCGCAGTTGCTGTCCGCAGTGGGTGGCAGTAACAACGTAAGCAAATGTGGTAACTGTATGACGCGTTTGCGTTTATCGCTCGCCAACAATGGCTTGGCTGATCAATCAGTTATCAAGCAAATTCCCGGCGTAATGGGTGTGGTGGAAAGCGATGAGCAGTTTCAGATCATTCTCGGTCCCGGAAAAGCTCAACAAGCGGCTGAGATGATGAATCAATTGATCGACAGCTTAACCTCTGGTGACAGTGAAGAAGCAGATATGCCGCAACAAGATCTTTCTGCCGTCGCAGCCGAGCAGAAAAAACAGATGAAGAGTAAGCAAACCAGTGCGGTTCAGCGTTTTTTAAGCAAGTTTGCCACTATCTTTACGCCGTTGATCCCAGGCTTTATTGCCGCTGGTTTGTTGCTAGGTTTTGCGACGTTATTGGAGCAGATGTTTGTTCTTGACCAGACACCAAGCCAGTTTATGTTGGATTTGATCGCCTACATGAAAGTCTTTGGTAAGGGTCTGTTTGCTTTCTTAAGTATTCTGATTGGTTACAACGCGCAGCAAGCGTTTGGCGGCTCTGGTGTTAATGGTGCCATTCTCGCCTCTTTGTTTGTGCTGGGTTACAACCCAGAGGCTACATCCGGCATTTACTCTGGCATGAACGAGTTTTTCGGCTTTGCGATTGATCCGCGCGGCAACATTATCGGCGTACTTTTAGCAGCGATCATCGGTGCACAAGTCGAGCGTAAGGTTCGTCAATACATGCCAGATGATCTGGACATGATCTTAACGTCCGTTATCACTCTATTGATCATGGGTGCGGTAACCTTCTTGATCATCATGCCGATCGGCGGCGAGCTGTTTAAAGGGATGTCTTGGTTGTTCCTCAACTTGAACGATAACCCATTAGGCGCTGCAATCTTGGCAGGTTTGTTCTTAATTTCTGTGGTATTTGGCATCCACCAGGGTTTTGTTCCAGTGTACTTCGCATTGATGGAAGCACAGGGCTTTAACTCGCTATTCCCTATCCTGGCGATGGCAGGTGGCGGTCAGGTTGGCGCGTCAATGGCGCTGTATTTCAAAGCCAAAAAAGACGCTCTACTGCGCACCCAAGTTAAAGGCGCTATTATTCCGGGTCTTCTAGGCATTGGCGAACCATTGATTTACGGCGTGACATTACCACGCGTAAAACCATTCGTTACCGCTTGTATTGGTGGTGCTGCGGGCGGCTTCTTTATCGGTTTAGTTTCTTACCTTGGCTTACCAGTTGGTCTTAATACGGTGTTTGGCCCGTCCGGTATCGTGGCGATTCCTCTCATGACATCTGAAAATGGCATCTTCCCGGGCATGATGGTGTTTGTTGCCGGACTGCTTATCTCTTACATCGTCGGCTTCCTCGCGACTTACTTCTTTGGCTGCAAAGACGTCGATTTAAGCTAAATCATTCTTCCCCTATAGGAATGGACTAGCTCGCGCCCTTGGCAAACAAGGGCGCACCCTCTCTCTACTTCACGACAATTTTTCTTATTCCGTTACTCGGAAGAGGCTTTGTCGTACCTAAAACAATAGAAATGAAAGGTCGTTAATCATGAAAAAGCACATTTTGGCTCTACTTCTCCCTACATTGATGGCATCAAACGCAATGGCAGCGCAGCTGTATCAAGCGGAAGATGGGTCAGTTTTAAATATTTACTCTCGTCTTGGTTTCAATGTCACCAGTAAAAATGACGAGCACGGCGATGCAAATGGCGAGTTTGATGGCCGTATTGGTTTAAACGGTTCACAAACCATCAACGAGTACGCGTCGATCATCGGCCAAGCGCAATACCAAGTGGGTGCAGCTGAATACGCAAACCAAGTAAACGACAAACCATCTCTGACTGCACGTTATGTATGGGCGGGTATTGATGCGAAAGATTATGGTCGTATTACTGGTGGTCGCGTGGCATCTGGATTGATTATGTTTACCGACATTGGTGATGTGTTCGCCTCTTCCGATGTTTCTATGGCGCGCCAAGCGAATAAAGTCGACAAAACCGCGACGCAAGTTTTCCGTCAAGATGGCACGCTGCAATATCAAAACAGCCTAGGTAATTTCGACTTTTCTGTCGCGTACATTTTAGGAAACAACACTTCTGAGCTCGACTACGGTTACAACGCTGCACTGCGTTATACGCTAGACATGGGGAATTTGGGTACCTTGGCGCCAGTGGTGGCGATGCAGAAAAATAAAGGTGATGCACGTGAAAGCAACGACACCGATTACACATTCTGGGGCGCAGGTACGCGTTACTACCTAGGTGATTTGATGTTGGGTGCGTTGTACTCGGAAGATGAACTAGAGGGCTATTACTCACAAACCAGCACCGACAAAGTGATGGAATTGACGGCGGTTTACAGTGTAAATGACAAATGGGCACTGCGTGCTGGTTATCGTTCTTTAGAAAACAGTGATGGTGACGAGCTAGAGCTGAAAGATACAACGCTAGAAGTGCAATACAAACTGACGCCTCGTTCTTCTATCTACACAAACTACGTTGATCGTAACGGCTCGCGTGGCTACAGCAATGGACAAGAAGTCTCGTTTGGCGGTGCGCACGCAGACGAAAGCTACTACCACTTAGGTCTGCGTTACGAGCTGTAAGCACGATACTTAATGTAAGTTAGCTGAATCCATGAGCTTCTTCTGTGTCCGGTCAGTAGTTATTGCCTTTAATGCTGATTTGAAGAAGCTCACCCTCGTAATATGTTTTCTTCGTTACCTGTTTTGACCAACACGCCTGCATCAGGAAAACTGGTGACAGTGTTTTCGCATTCCTTTGCTTCCTCAATTGTTGCTAAGTTTGTTGTCGCTATTCGCCGACAGAATATATGTTCCTAAAGTGTTCGATGAACGCTCGCGTTCTTCTTGGTAAGTGCTCACGTTTTGGGTAAAGCAGATAAAGCGGCAAAATCGCATCCGTTTGCCATTCTGGCAGCAAACTCACGAGTTTTTCTTTTTGTGCAGGGTCGAGTTTAGCCAGTGCAAATTCATCTAACATGGCTACACCACAGCCAGCCAAAGTAGCATCCAACATGGACTGGACAAGATTAAAACTCAGCGTACTTTCTAACTCAATGCTGCACTGCTGTTGAGTTTGCTTATGCGTAAACGTCCACTTATCTAACACCAAGTCGCGACTTTTATAAAGGATGTGCTCTAAGTCACCAAGCTCCTCTGGCGTACTTACATTTGGTTTATCAGCTAAATACGAGCGATGAGCGATCGGTTTACAGTGTAAAGTGCGTAGCTGATGGCCGACGTATCCCTCTGGAGGAGTATCGGTAAAGTAGAATGCGATATCAAACCCAGCCTCAATCAAGTCGAGAGGTGTCTCTGTGAAGATCACTTCGACGCTCACTTGTGGATGTTGCAATCGAAACTCGATCAATGTTTGGCTGAGTAACGCGGCTCCGAAAGAAGCAGACGCCGCTATTCTCAATTTTCCCGATACGATCTCGTTTGCCATGACTTGCTCATTGATCTGCTCAGCGCCTTCGAGCAGTTGCTTTACCTGCTGATAAAACCGCAAACCATCGTAGGTCAAATTAAACTGGCGCGTAGTTCGCTGAATAAGCTGCACCGACAATATGTCTTCAAGCTGTTTAAGTTGCCGACTTACATGCGCATTCGAACAATTCAGGCGCTTTGCTGCGCCAGCAATACTTCGCTCCTCGCACAAAGCGACGTAAAGTGGTACGTAGCTGAGCCATTTTATTTCCATACAGTAATTCTGAATCTCTAAAATCAAACTACTGGAAATAATAGAAAGCCTCTAAACTCTGTACAACCTAAATTTGAAAGGATGAGTTATGAGTGTTTTCGACACGTGGTTAAAAGGTCAAGTCATTAAAGATCACATCACTAATACCAATATCATCGTTGGCGATTACAGCTATTACTCGGGCTTCTATCATCAAAAAAGCTTCGAAGAGCAAGCGGTACGCTACTTGTTGGGTGACCCCGTCACACTTCAAGAATGGCAAAGTAGAGAACCCGATAGCATCGACAAATTAATCATTGGCAAGTTTTGTTCCATCGCTTCTGGAGCCACCTTCATGATGGCAGGAAACCAAGGTCATCGCATTGACTGGATTTCGACCTTCCCCTTCTCTCCTGAAGAATTTGGAGAAGGCGTACAAGACGGTTTCGAGCGTGCCGGAGACACAGCGGTGGGAAATGATGTTTGGATTGGCAGTGAGGCGATGATCATGCCCGGAGTAAACATCGGCGATGGAGCCGTCGTCGGAGCACGCGCCGTAGTGACGAAAGACGTGCAACCTTATTCTGTGGTGGTTGGAAACAACCAAGTCGTACGTCAACGATTCAGCGATAAAGAGATTGAAACTCTACTCAATATCCAATGGTGGAACTGGCCAATAGAACACATTAAACAAGCAATGAAAGTAATGTGTAGCAGCCAAGTGGGTGCGCTTGCGGACTACTATCAAGAGCACATTGTCGATTTGTAGATAAAAAAGCCCACACATCTTGTTGCGACGTGTGGGCTCAGTGAGTAAGAAAGCTTAAACCGCAGCGACGTCCTCTTCTTCCAAGTTCGCCGAGACTTTAATTTCGTATTGATTGAAACGGAACGAACAACCGCCATGAGTGCGCTTTGTCGTTACTTGTTCGTCGCCAAACTGCACCGTCACGCGAGTGAATACACGCTCTTTGGCTTCGACAATATTTTCTTCTAACGCGACTTCAAAGTCATGTTCCGTTTGTTCTAGCTTTTGCTTTATCGCTTCAAGCTGCTCGTTGTTTTGTGTTTTCATCACGTCAATCTGAGCTTGTTCTTCGTCGGTACGTTCGGCTTTAGGACGTTTCTTAAATTCGAGCTCTTTACGAATCACATCCATCGTGCCTTCTTGAGCGCGTTTGTATTGTTCTTTAAGCTCAGCTAATCGCTCCTTAAATGCAGAATAGCGTGCGAACGCTTCTACCTTAGTGGCGGTGTCGCCTTCTACGCCCAATTGTAAGCACACCACTTTGCCACCGACTTTTGCATCTCCGCCGCTGAGCGTGCCGTTCCTACCGTTCGCGTCTAGCACCGTCAGATTGCGCCCACAAACAATATCGTTATTCATGCTGTGCACCGCCAACTCAATATCTTCGCCGGCTTGCAAATCACAATATTGGGCGTAGCTGGCACGAATCGAACCTTTGGCTTTGACGTGACAACTCTTTGGCTGGCCATCACTCACGGTGTGGCCAATGATCCCTTTACCAACTTGGATGTCGTCTTGCGCTTGTACGTCAGCCGATTCAATGAAGCCGCCTACAGTAATAGAACCCGTCGCTTTAACAATCATGCCAGATTCAATGTTGCCACCGATAATCACATTCCCTTTGAATTTCACGTGACCTGTATTCACGCCAACGCTATTGAGACAGAGTGCGTTATCAACTTCAATGGTTTTGTCTTTAATCAGAGGCGTACCGGATACCGATGCAATCAATAGGTTTGGGTCTTGCTTGCTTATCTCGGTGCCCTTGCCTGGCTTCATTGGGCTGTCTTTTCCGGCTTGTGGAGGAATCACTCGCCCTTGAACAGTAAAACCAGGCGTACCTTTGGTCGCAGGCGTGCGGCGCATCACCTCATCGCCTACGTCAACCGCGATAGTTTCACCGAGGTTACGTAAATCAATTTTGTCGCTAGCAGATTGGCCGTCTTTGGGTTTGAGGATGCGTTTGGTGATGTCTTTAACAAGAGGAGTAAAAAGAGCGTCTTTGCCTTTGATAGGTTGCTTACCAACCGCTACAGGTTGAGAAAAAGTTTCGCCTGGTTTGAGCTGAGTGCTGACAACCAACACTTTCTTCAAAGCCAGTTTGTTGATGCCTTTCGAAACTCGCGCTTGAGCAAGGGCTTGAACAATCTCGGGGCCACGTAAACCTCGGCCTCCGTACGCGCCGACAACGTTCATACTGGCGAGCATGTCATTATTCGATAATTCAACCTCAACTTGCGCGTTGCGTTTTTCCGCAATGACGATGCCTTCGTAGGCCTCGGCTTTACGTTCTTTGGCGCAGTTAATGAATCTCACTACTTCCCCCTCAACAACAAACATCTTTTCAGCGTTCATTGCGACGAGCTGCTCGTTTAATTCATTTTGATTTAGCTCACCACCGAGGTCCACTTCTCCCGGAAGACGGGCTATCACCTTGGTCTTATCTTCAGATAACTCAAGACACAGCTTCCACATACCCTTACCACTTTGCTTCCCATCAACACTTTCAGTCTACCCAAATCCGTTTTCTGAACAAACCTCGCATTTCTTATTATAGGGCTCACGTCACTAAAGAAAGTAATCCATCAATAACGGTTAAACAGGATATTAAGAGAAAACTCGATTTAGCCTAAAGCTCAATCAAAATACACGCTGAAACAAAAAGGAGCTGGATTTACAGTGTAAAATCAGCTCCCAGTAATTTCATTTACAGTGTAAATTTCCCTTTATTGTTTACAGTGTAAATCGCTCCAAATGTGTCTTACTTCGTCCCTTAACTGCTGCTCAACTTGCCTTCTTCCAGGTAAACCAAATTGCTGAGCACATTCAGTCCAACTACGGTTAAGAAAAAGCTTACTGATCATCAAGTCGGAAGCGGAGTTCAAACCTAAGTTAAGTAACCACTGCTGAAGCCACACAGACACAGACTCATAACTGTTACCACCATCAGCATAACATTCAATTAGTAATAACTTAGCGGGATGAAGTGGACTCATTCCCAAAGGTTGCGGCAATAGAGCTCGAAAAATAGGGGCTTCTAATTTTGGATAGACGTCAGCCACATTGTTAGACAACATTTCTTCAAATAGCGCCTGAGATTGGTCGACCCAAGCCGTCTGTTGGGAATCACAAGGTTTGACCATCAAGACTGAATAACAACCGCTAGCAGCATCGCGCATTGACCCTAAGCGAATTGTACGGAAGTTCGATTGTCGCCAGAAATAGAGCAACTCTTCCGTCGCACCAAAACTCGTGGATAAGTAGGCAATGTGTTTAGCAGCCATTTGCTCAAGTTGCTGCAGAATTTTTTGACCAATGCCTTTGCCTTGCAATGCTGGATGAACCGCAATTCTCATGACTCGCAGCGTCGATAGATTCGCGACATTCGGGAATCCTAGGTGGTTTGCAATCGTAATTGGGGCTAAGTGTCCTTTAGGACGACGCTTACCAAGCTGGATTTCTTCAATCAATTCATCGTCAAGGCCCCCCTCTTCGACCGCTAATATCACCCCCACAACCGCATTATCTTGCTTAGCAAAATAGAGCTGACTGTTGTCGTCTTGCAAAAGGTGAATCAAATCATTCGGCGAGGTCTGATAATGAGCATTCACCAAAAGAGCGAAGCACTCACGCAGCAAACTAGGCTGCGATATCAAATTGTTCTTATCGGCTTTAGAAAGGGAAATTGAGTCGACCTGTTTAAGTTGATGGTGCGTTAACTCCGCATCCAACAAAAACGCGTCATAGAGCCATGATTCAAGCGCATCATTCATGCTCCAGCGGATGGGCTGTGTCATGTGCCATGTTTTCATTCCCGAACGCTGTTTCTGAAGCCAATCAACAAATTTAATCGTAAAGCCCCGGCCACAACCTTCATAACCATGAACAGTCGTAGAAAAAACGAGTCGATGATAATGTTCGGTAATGCTTTTGAGCATAGGAACTGGAATTGCAGCCGCTTCATCGACAAGTAACAAATCACATTCAGGTCTGCTCGATAGAAGTTCGTCAGGAGCAATGAATTGAATGGCTCCCTGCCCTGATTCTAATCTGTCCTTCCTAATACGCTGCGCATTAGGAAGTAGCCGCAAAGCATGTTGGTAAACAGGCTCAACGGCTTTTATAGATGGTGCCGTAATTAAGATTCTAAGTGGCTTCTGCTGTAATAAGCTCGCACACGCAATGCCGAGGGCACTTGTTTTTCCGCGCCCACGATCAGCGGTCAAAACTAACGGTCGCTTTCGATGTCCAGTTACCACCTTTTCAATTAGAGAAATGGCATGTTCTTGTTCCGTGTAGTGGCTTTCTTTTTCTGCCTGCTTGATGTCTGGAGCCATTGGCAATGGTTTGTCTTGCTCAATAACAACGAGCTTCTCCCATTGTTTATGCATCCATTGCTGAGCAAAATTCGCATTTTGTCGCAGCTCAGTAATGACAATAAGAAAACCGCCGCCAACCAATGAGCCAAGCGTGGCGGTAAAACTATTTGCGTCAAAGCCATTTCGAGCATCAAACAATAGAACGTCACACTCTCTGCCTAGCAACATGTGCCCTTGTTTAGACGAAACGCTGGATACGTTTTTCAAACCAAAATCACCAACAGAAAACCAACGTTGATGGCGCTGCGTTTTATGGAACTCTGACATCAACGCATTTTGCCAAGAAGCCTCGCCTTGAATGACAACACCAATCCTTTGGAAAGATTGGTGAGCTTGATGTTGAAGTGATGAAAGGAAATCAGATTGTGTCTGCATTTTGTCTATCCAACGTTGAACTGACGTAATGGTATCACATCTTTAATTTGACGCTTCTCAGATATAAAAAAACCGCCCGGAGGCGGTTGATTCAATCATCATTTGTTATTGCAGTTTGGTTTGTACAAACGCAAGAATCTCTTCCATTAAGCTGTCGTCAACTTTCTTCAAGTTCAACGCCAGGCTGCTACCTTTTCGGCTATAGCTTGCTCGACCTTTTACTAAGTCGACTTTTTCCGTCTTCTTGCCAGGTTTTGCTGGTGCAAGTTCAGTAATCCAATTTTCGATGCTTTCCGTGACTTCTTTTGTCAGACGAGCAACTCCTTGAGCTGTGCTTCGCTGCCATAAAAACCCTTCGCTAGAGCGACATTTATCTAACAGCTCTTGCTGCTGCTCTGGTGTCAGCGTTGAAAACTGTTTGTGCAGTTTCACGATAGTTGGACGACCGAGATCGCCAACATTCGGATACGCTTGAAGCAGTTCTAACGGTAATGCTGCGGCTTTTAAAGCGCCACTTACCAACGCTTCACTGCACTGGAACATTTTTGCCAATGCTTTCTGATCCTCAGCTTCACCACTATCAAGCTTAGCCTGCATCTCTTTCCCTTTTTCATATAAAGAGAGCGGCTTGTGAGCATTTGCCACATCAGACAAAAACTTAGCATGGTCAGTATTAATGTTGTCAGCAACATAAACCAAAAAGTCTTGTTCGGCGAGGATACAAGACATGCGACGACGGCTACCATCTAAAACTTCAATCTTGCCATCTTCAGTTCTACGACCCACTGCTGGATATTGTTGGCCACGCTCTTTGAGTGTGACTAAAACATCAGATAAAGCATGTTCGTTTAAGAACGATTGCTCACGAGCGTTATCAACAAATACTGTTGTTTCTGTCGCAACTTTATTTGCAGGAATACGCACAAGTTCAAACTGAACAATATTTTCACCTGCAACTGCTAGTTCAATCGTTTGAGCTTTCTCTTTTGCCGCAGTTTGCGCCTCTTGCGGAGTCACAACACGACGCTTATTCGTTTTGCCAAATAATTTCGCGTTTAATTCAGACGTTTTCAAAGCCATTTACTTATTACCCCTGATTCAATGACGGCCAATTAGAGTGCAGCACACGCTCTAATTCCAGTGCGCTTTTATGAACAGCGTCTTGCGCGGTGGCTAGTGTCTTCTTACCGCCTTCAAAATCGCTTACTGTCAGATCAAATACTGTGCTGTAGGTATCGGCACAGGTTTCAAACGCACGGCTACGAGGAATAGTAGCCATCATAACTTGGTCACCTAGAAGATAGTTCATTTCAGTTAAAACAGAAACTTGCTTCTTATTGTCGTCCTCAAACATGGTTGGCATCAAGCGAACAAACTCAAGACCATTCCAGTCCTCCGGGAACATTTCATATACCGTAGGCAAATGCTGGAAGAAGTTTACTGTTGAAGCCCAGTCCAGACGCTTAGCCGCACAAGGAATTAGCAAGGCATTTGATGCATACATCGCATTCCATACTAATGGGTCAACGTGTGGACCGGTATCAATCATAATGATATCGAAGTCATCAGCAATTTTATCAATCAGTTGCTCTTTCAGCAGACGGACGATATCGAGTGATGGGTCTTCAGATAGCGTTTGCCATGCTTCCGCATTAAACATCGCGTCTTCTGGAAACGCTGAAATCGACTTTAAGTTCGGATATTGCGTTGGCAGCAATACGTTTTTACGTAAAAATTCACTGTCAATTTCCACACCATCAGGCACGTTACCCAACATAATGTCTACCGCAGAATAGATATTATCATGCTCTGCCATGCTGATTTGCGGGTTGAGGAATAAACGTAGCGAGCCTTGTGGGTCTAAGTCGATTAAACAAATACGGTATCGTTTATCCAAATTTAGCGCTAAACATGCCGCTAAATGAACCGCGGTCATTGATTTACCTGTACCGCCCTTTTGGTTCTGCACATTAATAATCCAAGGTTTGTTACCTGAATTCTTTTTACGCTCATGAAATTTAGGCACTTCAGCCGCATCCATGAGCATGTGTGCTTCTTCTAACGTAATTGAATAATGATTCGCGTTGTTTTTAGTAAATTGATGCCCAGCGGCTTCCATTTTACCAATCGCGTCGTCGAGCTTACGGCGAGTTAGACCAGAACGGGTTTCCATCATCGCTTTCGACATTGGTGGGAAGTAGTTATCGCTTCGCTCTTCTAAAACAATTTCAATACGGTCAGCTTGAACCTGCTGAGTCAGCTCCGCTAACTCAAGAAGGTTTTCAATCGTTTTTTCTCTTTTCATGCCAAATTCCGTTGGAAGGATTTATAATTGCAATTGTACAGCAGTAAAGACCAAAAACAACAAAAAGGTGCACGAACATTTTGAATTACCATCACATAAAAAAACACCCAAATCGACGCTTTTATGATTTATGGTCAAAAAGATAACTATTTTTAATCAAATAATCTTCTCATAAGTGGACACCTAAACTTAAAAATAAAAAGTGTTACAGCGTCACTCATTTACAATGTAAATCAATTTTCTACCGGAACGATTATAATCTTAAGCTAAATTACGGGTTATGTTAGACCAACCTAATTTAAACGATAAATAGTAAGTAATATCGGAACAATAAAGACCTGAACACCTTGATCATGTCTCCGAGCAAAATAGGGCAGTTCCAGCGAAACATCTATGGAAGTATGATCAAGGTATGCTTATGATCATGCTTCCGTGTTAATAAGCAAATCCGAAAGCATGATCATGGAAAAATAGAGCAGAGTACGGTGTAAACACGCAAATAAAATAAGATCCATTAATCGGAAATATGATCAAGCCTTAGAATCTCTCGGAAGCATGAGTTTTCTTCTCTGATTTACGGTTGAGTGCAGACAGAATGGGGGATTGAGCAGAAATTGACGTTATAGAAGCCGGAACAATGAAATTGCTCAAGTTGCTATGATAAATCACGCTCTCATGATCATGCTTCCTGTAAATAAGCAGAGACTAGGATTTACTTCTAAATATGAGCGACTTGAATGTATTTTAATCAGATGAGTGATATCTCATCAATATGGGCGCCAGAACGATAGATATATTGGCTCTTGATCATCGATCCGAGTATAAATAACATCACCAATGCACAATATAATCATCGTGAAGATCATTATTAAATACTGCATCTGTGGATAACCTGTAAAAACATCATGATCATCGTTTCAAGACTCTTTTGATCATCTTTTCATAACCTTAATGATCATGCTTACGAATAAATATGATCATGCTTTCAGGTTATTGTTGATCATACTTTCAGACTTCTTATGATCATAGTTCCGAAACACATGGAAATAATAGTCTTATAGAACAAAAGCTTAGCGAGAAATTTCAAGCCAGATCATTAGATCATATAATCAATTAAGATCAGATTAATCAAAAAGATCAGTTATTTAAAAAACAATCTTTTTTCTTTATTTATGATCTGTTTTTCTTTATTCTTCGGAACCATAGCACAACTACGGCTAGTGTGATCTGGATCTAAAATGACGGCTGATGAAAAAATTCTGATTAAAGCACCGAGAAGCCACAAAGATGGCCATCTTTTTGAGGTACATGAATCCTCTGCGGATTGGGTAGAGCAGTACCAACATTTCAAAGGGGTGACCAAAAGCATCTTAGAGTTGCTTAATCTGATCTCATTACGAGGCTTCAGCAGCAAGGATGGTTTGGTTTCAACCACAGAGATTGTGGAAGCAACAGATGGGCAACTCACACGTGCAGCTCTGCAACAACGTTTGCGTGCGGCAGTAAATATTGGTTTATTTACTCAAACTCCAGTGCGTTTTGAAGAGGGACTTGCTGGTAAAACGATGCTACATAAATTTGTGAATCCCAATCAGCTTATATCTGTGTTGGGAGCAACAAGTCTTGTTACCGACAAAGTTCGCCAGAACGAGAAACAAAAACGTTCGAAAGCATTGGCTCAGACTCAAGTAAACAAACGTTTGTTGAATGAGCACGGGTTAAACACACCTCCCACGATGAAAGATGAAGCCGATCAATTTGTTGTATCTCCAACAAATTGGGCTGGGATAATTGACCAAGCACTTGCGCCACCAAGAACTCGAAAAAGTTATCAGAAATCCATGGTGTCGATCTCTGGCACAAAAGCCGTTATTGAGACGCGATCATCCAAAAATATCATGACTGTGGATGATCTCATGACCCTGTTCGCTCTCTTCACGTTAACGGTTCAGTATCATGATCATCACAAAGATCAGTATCAACTTGATGCTGCTCACGTACCAAACAAAACGCCGCTATACATCACTGATATTTTGTCGCTCAGAGGCAAAAAAGACAGTGGCCCAGCTCGTGATTCCATTCGCGATAGCATTGATCGCATTGAATTCACTGATTTTCAGCTCCATGAACTTACTGGACGTTGGCTAAGTGAAAACATGCCAGAGGGCTTCAAAAGTGATCGTTTTCGTTTTCTTGCACGAACCATCACAGCCTCTGAAGAGGCACCAGTGGAGGGTAGCGATGGTGAAATTCGTATCAAGCCAAACTTATATATTTTAGTTTGGGAACCTTCGTTTTATGAAGAGCTGTTAACACGCGATTATTTCTTCTTGTTTCCGCCAGAGATCTTGAAACAACATACGTTGGTGTTTCAACTGTACTCTTTCTTCCGTAGTCGCATGGTTCGTCGTCACACGGATTGCATGCTACTGAGTGAGTTAAATCAGAAGCTTGCACGTAACATTGAATGGCGTCGGTTCTCCATGGATCTGATCCGTGAGCTGAAACGCTTGTCAGACGGCAAAGGGACAGACGATCTTTTTGTGGTGAACTTATGGGGCTATCACTTAACGATCGAAACTATGATCGAGAATGATAAAGTGATGGATTACCAGATCGACATCAAATGTGACGTCGAAGAGGTGCTGCGTTACTCACGTGCTCGTACAACCAACGCAGGCAAGCGCAACATGGCGCCTACGCTGCCAAACCCGCTTCGTAATGAGATGGTAACCCGACAGCAGCTTGAGGAGCTCTCAGGCATCATAGACGGCGAATTTGAGCCCATTCAACGCAAAGCACCGTCTCCAAGAGGAAATTTAGGGCGACGCGTGAAGCAAAGAAAACATTTGGTAGAGATCAATGCTGATGAGATCACCATTACTCTATCTAAATATACCTCACCAGAGGCTCTAGAACGCAGTATAACGGCTTTGTCTGCGATGACAGGGCACTCCTATGCCTCAATCAAAGAAGAGTGCTCAGATTACATAGAGAAGCTCGATTGGCTAAGGGTAGGGGATGAGCCGATTCCTTATGAGACATTAAGTAAAACCGTCGAGCTGTTTAACACCCAGAACGATGTTAAGCATCTTACCATCGAGCGCTTGATTGCGGGGTTAGCGGTGCGTCGGAAAGTTTGTCGTCAAATCTTCGATGGTCACATGGATGAAATGGTATTTCGTGCCTTGGATGAAATGGCGATTTAAAAGTGTCGCTTGATGTGTATCAAGCTATAGGTGTGATGTATCGGTTTGAAATGTAACAATGTCTTTCGATGATAAAAAACAGACTTAACTCTTACAAACCACTGACATTAGAAGCCAAGCCTAATACTACTATTTACCCCGAATAGACAACCTTTTGTCCTTTCTGATGATTAATAGATTGGCTCATATTGTTACATTCATTCTGAATAGACTTCGCGAGTTTCTCCTCAGGAAACTCGCTTTTTTTTACCTAAAATTCCGCTAATTAAGCCTTGATCATTTTTCCGGACTAATGAGGCAAACCTTGATCATGCTTCTTGGGTTCATTCCAATGTAATGAACGCATCAACGCAACATGTGATTCGATTAAGCTATGGGCTTGTTCCTGCCACTTGTTTTGATCACACTGCCGATTACAAAACTCTAACGCCACAACGGTGAGATGCTGAAGTCGTCTCAAACACCAATCTTTGATCAGAATATCAGTCGAGACTTGGCATGCTGCTTGTTCAAGCTTTGCACTCGTATAAAGCAAGGTTTGATATGCTTTCTGAGGGTCTTGGTAGCTTGCATGTTGAAACACGCGTAAACATCCATCCAACCAGCAAGCAATCGCTTTACTTTGAAGATCACTCAATTCGGGTCCAAACACGTCATCAGGCACCTGATATAAGATCGTTTCCAATTTTTCTACTTGATCATGTTTCCGCTGTTCGTACCACATGGCGATTTGATCTTGCCAAGTACTCAAATCCATTACGCTGCCTCAGTCCATTGTTTTACATAGTGATTTGGCCCTATTTGATCAAATTCGTCGACAATTATGCTGCTACGTTGACGAATTTCATCGGCATCTATCGAATAGTTTGGCTCATTTTTCACTAAGTTACCAAAAGGTAAGTCAGGATCAGGAACGGCAGAAATCAACAGCTTAGTATAAGGATGCTGCGGATTCTTAAGTATTGAATGAGTGTCGCCCCACTCAACGATTTGCCCTTTGTACATTACTGCGGTTTCTTCCGCGATGTAGTGCGCAGTCGCCAGATCATGAGTGATGTATAAAAAACCAATTCCCAGTTCTTGCTTCATTCGTTGCATTAAATTCAACACTCCCAAGCGAATAGAAACATCCAGCATAGACGTAGGCTCATCGGCAAGAATGATTTGCGAACCTACCGCTAAAGCCCTTGCTAAGTTTACTCGCTGACGTTGCCCACCACTGAGTTCGTGAGGGAACTTATTCAGTGTCTCTTCTGGTAGTTCCACCAGCTTTAGGAGCTCTTCCAAGCGGGCTGGGATGTCGCGCTCGTTTTTGACTTGTTTATGAATTTTTAAAGGACGTGTTAGGTGATGGCGAATGGTATGAGTTGGATTGAGAGAGCCAAACGGATCTTGAAACACCATTTGTACTTTACTGCGATATTCTTGTAGAGCCGATCGTGACGTGATCTCATTTATGTCAGTGCCATTGAAAAGGATCTCGCCTTGCGTTGCTGGATAGACTTTGGTTATTAAGCGAGCGCAAGTACTCTTACCGCAGCCTGATTCTCCAACCAAAGCCAAGGTTTTTCCTGCGTACAGATCAAAAGTCACTCCTTGAAGCGCACGAAAGCTTTCCTCTTTCGCTAAACCACCGCCCACTTTGAATTCTTTAATCACATTTTTCATTTGGATGATAGGCTGGCTCATGGTTACGCTCCTTGTAACTCTGGTTGTTTGTGGACGTCATGGATGTTTGGGAAAGAAGCCCATAGCTTTTGCGTGTAAGGGTGTTGAGGATGATTGCGTATATCGTATGCTCGATTGACTTCGACGATTTCTCCGTGACGCATGATTGCAATTCGATCACATAGTTGGCTCATGAGTGCCAGGTCATGAGTGATAAAGAGGACTGAAAAACCGAACTCATCTCTAAGCTGATAAATTTGCTGTAAAATTTCTCTCTGTACCACTACATCTAATGCTGTTGTGGGCTCATCCATAATGATCAGTTTTGGATTTAGAGACAAAGCAATGGCTATCACCAACCGCTGACGCATTCCTCCTGAAAATTGATGAGGATATTCTGCTAAGCGTTCTCGAGGAATATTGACCAAGTCCAACAACTTTTCTGCTCTATCTTTTGCTTGAGCGTTAGTGAGGCCTTGATGGTGTCGTAACACATCTGCAAATTGCTCTTGTATCGTTAAGACAGGGTTGAGTGAGTTCATCGCGCTCTGGAACACCATGGCGATTTCACTCCACCTTAGAGCGGTCAGTTCAGAGTCTGAGATACTAAGGATATCTTTGCCATCAAACCATATTTTACCGCCAGAAATGAACGCTGGCGGCTTATGAAGACGATTTATTGAGAATGCGATTGTGCTTTTACCACATCCAGATTCACCGGCGAGACCAAATACTTCGCCTTTGCCGATATCAAAGCTGACGGACTTTACCGCATTAAAATCACCATTATCAGTGATGTAATCGACGCACAAATCTCGGATCTGGATGACCGGGTCATTGTGGTATGCATGACTTAAGTTAATACCATCCATATAAACACCTAACCAATCTAAAGGATAATTATTATCATTATCAGGTGTGACGGTTTTTAGAAAGTATCAAACCATGAATCAGTGAAGTGACTCGAAAGTTAGGTGAAACAGGAAGTGGTGTAATGCGTCGTTGATAAAACTAAAGAAGAGCAGAATTGAGAGCTAGATCAGCACACTTTTCGTAGGGGGAATTACTCAAATTTAATCGTAAATTTGTCCCTTGGCAAAACTTAAATGATGAATCTATTAAGGAGTTAACGAAAGGGCGGGAGGGGTCACATTTCCCTACAGTTTTTCTTACCACCTTGTTCCGGTTTTGCTATAGATTACGCATCGAAAACATGGTGTGTTCGGAGGAAATATGTCCATTAATTCTATCGACCATGACGAGATGACCAACATCGCTCACAAATGGGAATTACCTGATGAGGAAACCGTTGTGAAGCCAGAGAAAACAGTGAAATCAGCAGAAGCCAGAAGACGCATTGAAGCGTTACGTGAGATCCGTGAAAGTGGGTTGACCATTGAAGAAGCAAGGGAGCTTGGCTTGATACACTGATCGCCTCAGGTTGGTTTAGCAACCCATAGGGTAGTCGACGGACTGCCCTTTTTATTTTTTCACTCTATTACTCTCTTATTCAAACTCTCCATTTATCTGTCTTGCGCCTCAAAAGCACGAGTTTCACACTCACGTCCCGTCCCGAAGAAGTTTGACAATCTGACCTTGTGTTACTAGATATATCAGTAGCGATATGCTTTTTGTTGATTATCGCAACCACAAAGCAAGGAGCGCAAGTATGGTTGATCAAATCCTTTTTTATGAGCCCGATGAGCCCCACGGTTTTCTCTCAAATTTTTGCCATGCCCCAGTCAATATCTCCTCCCAAACTTGGCCCACCAGCGAACATTATTACCAAGCCCAAAAGTTTCTCGATGCTCAGTTGCAAAGTAAAATTCAGCACGCAAGCACCCCTGACGAAGCGTTTGCTTTAAGCCGCAAATACGAACACTTTGTCAGAAGCGATTGGGACGATATAAAGTTGGCTGTTATGGCTTTCATCGTTAGGGAAAAGTTTCTACAAAATCCACCATTAGCGCAGCAATTAATGAGAACGGGTAACGCTTGCCTAACAGAGCATTCTCATAAAGATGCCTTTTGGGGAGACGGGGGAGATGGTAAAGGAGAAAATCATCTAGGAGAGATTCTGATGAATGTGCGGGCAGAGCTGAGACATGTTGAGCCTTACAATCTCGTGAAGTTTATCGATAAAGCCAAATTGCCCACCCAGTGGGGCACATTTATGATGTACGGCTTTATTGAAGCCGCGACAAATAAAGAGCATCTTGCTCTGGTCTATGGCGAGCCAACAAAAAGTGCAGCTCCACTTATTCGGTTGCATTCGGAGTGTCTTACCGGAGATGCTCTATTTAGCACGCGTTGTGACTGTGGTTTTCAGCTTAATAGAGCGCTACAAAACATCGTCAAAGAGGGATGTGGCGTGCTGCTTTATTTACGTCAAGAAGGGCGTGGAATCGGCTTGATTAATAAAATTCGTGCCTATCACTTACAAGATGATGGCGCAGATACCGTGGAAGCAAATGAACGTTTAGGTTTTGCCGCTGATATGCGTGATTACGCGTTCTGTAAAGGAATGCTAGAGCATTTGGGGATTGACGCTGTGCGTCTAATGACGAATAACCCACGCAAGCTCGCCGCCTTAAAAGCGGTTGATATTAACGTCATTGAACGAGTGCCATTACAAGAAGGGAATAACCCAAGTAATCAACATTACCTGCAAACCAAGGCGAGTAAATTGGGGCATATGTTTGATCCTAAGTTTGTTAACCACACTAAGTAAGTTCTACAGATTTCTCAGAAACAAAAACGCCAACGTATCATCGTTGGCGTTTTTGTTAATGAGTTGATTCATTGATACTTTTGAATGATTTCATCAATTTCCCCTGAGGTTTTTAATTCAACGAGTCGTGTATTGATGTAATTTTGAGTTTCTGGTTGCATTTGAGGTGAAAAAGCTAGGTAGATTGAGTAGTCAGGAATAACCGAGCTGAAAGGCTGTATCTGAAAATTCTCTAACGGCAAATTGAGTCGCTTTAAGTTGTAAAGGACTCGGGATTCCATCTCGACAAAAGCTGTATCTCCAGGGGTTCGGCTTATCACTCGGTATGCGGCGTTGTAGTCTTTCACACGCATTTCATTGACACTGCCATTTTCAAAGAACGGTGTTAAATTTGGATAATCAAACCCCAGCAGTAATACAATAGAACGACCATGCATCGTATCCATATTTTTGAATTCTAAAGGCTTCTCGCTACTCGACACCAGTACATGTTTTACAGTGTAAATGGGCTCCTCAGATAAATTTTCCGATTGCACCTTGCCCCAGTTCGGGCTGCCATAAGTTAACCAGTTTGGCTCAGCGCCTTCTTCCAATATGGAAATCATACGTTTAAATGGATAAGTATGATAATTCACTTGGTAATCCGACTCCGCGAAGATAGCGCTGACGATATCGGTCACAATTCCGGAGTGCATTTGTCCCTGTTGTTCAATTTGAAATGGTCGAGCTTGTTCAGCAATGACGTAATAGTTCACTTGATTTGCGGTCACATGAGAACTTACAACAATTAAGCTAAAAGCCAATCTAAGTAGAAGTCTTTTCATCGTATCCTCGATTATTATTTGTGCGTAGCTATATTTAGAGTAGCGCAAGTTTATCGGAGCGGTTTCATATGGATGAAAAAGAGCGATCTCAACGTCGTTTTAGTATCGGCAACCAACTTATGTTGGCGGTATTAACGTTGAGTTTAATCTTTACGGTCATCATTTCTACAGTGAGCTTATATCGAGTTTTTCACGAAGATTTAGCCCATTTAGATGTTGAATTAAAGCAGGTTGAGTCTAGCTATTTATCGAGTTTTTCTGCGAGTTTGTGGGTAGAGGATAGGGAGCTGTTGCTGACACAAGCTCAAGGTGCAATGCGTATGCCCTCGGTGGACTACTTACGTATTGCTAGTGAAGACGAAGTTATCATTGAATTAGGTTCGGCGCTTTCTGAGGATGTTGTCGAGAGAAGCTGGCCGATGCAGTATCGGGTCGGCGATAAAACGTATGATCTCGCGATATTAACGGTTCAATCGGATCTTAGCGCGATATATGAAGATCTTTGGCAGCAGTTCTTTTTTCTACTTACGACAGAAGCGATCAAAATTCTTGTCCTCATCATTGGTGTTCTTTGGGTGGCGTTTCGCTTGTTGGTCAATCCGTTACAATTGCTGTCTGGTGCGGTGAGCGATTTTCGTGGCGGTACAGTGCCGAGTAAAGTGACTCTCCCTAAACGATGGTGCTTTGATGAAGTGAGTGTTTTGGCAGAGAAATACAACCGAAGTGTTGAGAAAGTGAAAGAGCACCAGACTGAGTTAGAGGCTGAACGCGATAGGGCAGAAGTCGCTAATCGTAAGAAAAGTGAGTTTCTTGCCACTATGAGTCATGAGATCCGCACACCGATGAATGGCATTATTGGTGTGTCGTCGTTGCTCAATGACACCGACCTCGATCCCCAGCAAAAAGAGTTTGTAGAGATCATTGACAGTTCTTCTCACTCACTAATGACGATCATCGACGACATTTTGGACTTCTCTAAAGTTGAAGCTGGCAAAGTAGAGCTAGAATACACGAGCTATGATCTTCGCGAGCTACTTGACGATGTCATCAGTTTACATAGTGTCAAAGCCAAGCAGAAAAACTTACAGCTGCTCAGCGATATTGATCCTCACTTGCCAACGGAAGTGCAAGGTGATGCCACACGATTGAAACAAGTTCTGAACAATTTGTTGAGCAACGCGATTAAATTTACCGAGCGCGGCCATGTGAAGCTTCTTGTAGCGTTATCTCGACTTGATGGAGAGACCGCTCATATCCGGTTTCGAGTTGTGGATTCTGGTATTGGTATTGCGAAAGAGCACCAACAAGCAATCTTCGAACGCTTCCAACAAGCTGATGGTAGTACCACCAGAAAGTATGGTGGGACAGGGCTTGGTTTGGCGATAGCTGCACAGTTGGTTAACTTGATGGGAGGGGAAATACAACTAACAAGTGAGCTTGGGCTGGGAAGCTGTTTTGAATTTTCGATTCCTGTTGCTGTAATAAATGCGCAATCGACCTATACCGACCAACTTAATGTATTAGATTTCCGGAAAGCGGAAGACAACGAAATCAGCCCTCAAGATAATGATAAACCTTGGGTATTGGTTGTTGAAGATACCATCGTCAATCAGAAGGTAGTTCGCATCATGTTAGAAAAACTGGGTGTGCGAGTGAGTGTCGCCAACCATGGCGAAGAAGCATTGCAGCTGTGTGATCAGCAGCCTTTCGATTTGATTTTTATGGACTGCCAAATGCCTGTGATGGATGGGTTTATTGCTACGGAGCGAATTCGAAAAATGGGAGAGTGGGGGAAACACGTTCCAATTATTGCGCTAAGTGCCAATGTCATTAAAGAGGATCAGCAACATTGCTTCGATGTCGGGATGAACGAGTTCGTGGCTAAACCCGTTACCAAGACTCGATTACAACAAATATTCGAACAGCATTTACCAAAAGCACTGAAAATCAGCGCTGTGCCTAAATAGTTAACTTGAAATCGATCAAGTTAAGTGCGTTTCTATTCTGTAATTGTAACTCTGTGTGATATAGTGCCCGGCTAGTATTTAAAGTACCTTGAGGCTGTGAATGTCGTTTAATCTATCCCTATTGCCGCCTGACGAAAAAAACAAAATCGAACTGGATAAGCAGGCGTCGTTTTTGGTTTGGAAGCTCAGAGAGGCCAAATCTGGTCCTGAAGCAATAGAAGAACAGTTGTCCAAGATTAACGATGCTGATGAAAAGGCGTTTTTCCAGCAATCGGTCGAAAAGTACAAACGAGTAATGGGTGTCGCTTAACGCGAACCGTGGCAATGGTTCAATCCAATGCGACGAATGAGGTAACCTCCCTATTCCTTTGCTAAGCGAAATTGAAAAGGTTTCGCTTTTTGCTAAAATCCTTCGCATTAAATTTGAATTTAGAGAGACATCCCGATGGGAAGAAGTTTTGAAGTGCGCAAAGCCTCTATGGCGAAAACTGCAGGCGCGAAAATTAAAGTTTATTCCAAATACGGTAAAGAAATTTACATGTGCGCGAAAAACGGTGGTGGTGATCCAGACATGAACTTGTCTTTGAAACACCTGATCGCAAAAGCGAAAAAAGACCAAGTTCCTGCGCACGTTATCGATAAAGCGATCGACAAAGCGAACGGTGGCGGTGGTGAAGACTACACTCCAGCACGTTACGAAGGCTTCGGCCCTGGCGGTACTAGCGTTATCGTTGACTGTCTAACAGACAACGGCAACCGTACTTTCCAAGATGTACGCCAATGCTTTGTGAAAGTCGGTGCGAAAATTGGTGTTGAGGGCTCGGTTTCTCACATGTTCGATCACCAAGCGGTATTCCAGTTCAAAGGCGACGATGATGAAATCATCCTAGAAACGCTAATGATGGAAGACGTAGACGTTACTGACGTTGAGCTAGAAGACGGTGTTATCACTGTATTCGCACCTCACACAGAATTCTTCAAAACAAAAACTGCGCTTAACGGTGCATTCCCAGATCTAACGATCGATGTTGAAGAAATCACATTCGTTCCGCAAACTCATACGCCTGTATCGGGTGAAGATGCTGAGAAATTCCAGAAATTCCTAGATCTTCTAGATGACTGTGATGATGTTCAGCAGGTTTACCACAACGCAGAGCTGTAATTAATTCGCTCATATCGTTGTAAAAAGGCTTCCTTAGGGAAGCCTTTTTTGATCGCTTTTTCTCAAGCAACGCTATGCGTTACGATATTTGGAATAACACAGCGACATGATTACACCAAAACAGATACCTTGAGTTAGCATCGCCGTGCCGCCATAGCTAAAGAAGGGAAGTGGGCTACCCATTACTGGCAACAAGCCACTCACCATGCCCGTATTGATAAAAGCATACAGAAAAAAGCTCATCGCTAATGCGCCACTTACCAGCCGACTAAAAAAGTGGTCAGACTGACATGCAAGCAACATAACGCGTGCAGTAATAAACAAGTACAATGCGAGTAAGACTAAACTGCCAACAAAGCCCCATTCTTCCGCATAGGTCGAAAAAATAAAGTCCGTATGACTTTCTGGAATAAAGCCAAGTGTTCCCTGCGTTGCATTCATCCAACCTTTGCCTTTCATACCGCCTGAGCCAATCGCAATCAAAGATTGGATGATTTGGTAGCCCGAACCCAGTGGATCGGACTCAGGGTGCAAGAACTGTGTTACACGGCTCTTTTGATAGGTTTCCATAACGAAGAACCATAAAATAGGTGCTAACGTTAAAATGCTCGCAATAAACCCGCATATTATTTTCCAGCTCATGCCAGCCAAAAACAAAACGAACAATGCATAAATGACGGTAAAAACTGCACCGTCTAAATCCGGTTGTAGCGCGATTAACCCGGCAGGAATCATTGTAATAAGTAAGCAAAACGCAATTTTCCGACTGTCTGGTCGACCTCCTTCAATATGCAGCATCCAGGCGATCATGATTGGAATGGAAAGTTTGATTAGCTCAGACGGTTGAAAGCGGAAGAAGCCGATATCGAGCCAACGTTGAGAGCCATTGGTGCTATCACCAAATAAAGCGACAGCAAGTAGCAGAGCAACCGCAATAATGTAGAGATATGGAGCTGAGCGCTGATAGCTGGACGCTGGAATCGAGGACATGACCAAGATACAAACTAATGTCAGTCCGCAGCGCGCCAAATGTTTGAAGAGCATCGCCTCATTAAAGCTACTGGCACTCCAGAGAGTGAGCGAACTTAACAGCATGATCGGAATGATCGCCATTAGCAGTGGCAAATCAACTCTTGGGAAATAACGCTTATTCATTTTCAACGACCTAATAACGCACCTATTTTGAGTGCGAAAACAACTAAAACTCGAAGAGTTCAAACTATTCCGATGCTAAGAATCTCGATTTCGAAACAACAGACACCATGCAAAGGTGTGTAAGAAAGGAGAGTGCGACACTGTCTGTTATGGGTAGCTGTGGGATGGATAAATACACTAGCCTCAGATTTTAAGCCAGTGTTTTTATTGTGACTGCCGTAAAAATGTAGAGTTACGAATGAGCGGAATTGTATTTTCTGTTTAAGTGAATGTCATTCATCCTCTCTCAATACCATTCACTCTGCATAACTGCCATTGGTCGCATGCAAAAGCAGCGTGCGACCTTCTCCCTTAATCTGAAACCATCAAATCACATTCAACTAAGGACAGTACATGATGGTTTCTCAATCTCGCTCAATCAAAGCTCTTAAACTGGCAAGTACGTTTATCGCCGCATTTGCACTTAGCAGCAATCTGGCTCTGGCTAACCCAAGCGAGCGCACACTCAGTCAATTCAACCAAGCGGCGCAGGGTGACTCTGGCTTAGTTGATACTGTTTATGGCGAACTATCCAAACAACTCGAAGAGCAGGGCGCAACGCCGGTGACCTTGGTTTACTTGGGCAGTGCTGAGACGTTGCAAGGTCGTGAGGCGTTTATGCCTTGGAACAAGATGAAGTTCACCGAGCGCGGTCTTGCCACAATCCAAAAAGGCTTGGATTTAATGGCGAACCAGCCAGTACCACTGCAAGAGCAACAACGCTTACAAGGCTTGCCGGAATACCAGCTAGCTACCGCCATGGCAGCTACTACGTTTACCTCTCTGCCAGACATGTTCAATCACTTTGAGCGTGGCTACGAGCTGTACCTTTCTCTGCTCGATGAACCGAGTTTTAGTCAGCAACCTTTCGCGGCTACTTCGTGGATTTACCGTTATGCCATTGAAGCGGCACTGCGCGCTGAAGATGTTCAACAAGCCAAAATATGGTTAGCGCAAATGGAGCAATTGGGCGACAGCAATCTAGAAACGCAAACCGCGAAAGCGTTGCTAGCCAAGTATTAGGGAGGCGTCATGATCGTTTTTAATCAACTCAGTCGCGATTACGCCCTTGGCAACCAAACGGTGCGTGCATTGCGAGACGTGTCTGGTGAAGTGTTTGCCGGCGAAATGGTGGCATTGTGCGGGCCGTCTGGTTCAGGCAAAAGCACCTTACTTAATGTGCTTGGCATGCTGGATACTCAATACCAAGGTCAGGTGACATTTGCAGGCAGCCCATACCCAACCGGACAAATGCAGGCTGCAAAAATGCGCCGTGAAAAGCTTGGTTTTGTATTTCAGAAATTCAATCTTGTGCCCGTGATGACAGCGTTAGAGAACGTGGCGTATCCGCTACACCTCAACGGTTTTTCAAAAGCGGAACAAACCGAGCTCGCTACACAAATGCTAGAACACGTTGGCTTGGGCGAGTTTATTCATCACATGCCCGATAACTTGTCGGGCGGTCAGCAGCAGCGTGTGGCAATTGCTCGTGCGTTAGTACACAAACCGGCGCTGGTGATTGCTGATGAGCCAACCGCAAGCCTTGATAGCCAAACTGCCAACAAGGTCATCGACATTATGAAAGGGCTCGGACACGAGCTAGGCACCACTTTTATCGTCGCCACTCACGATCCTCGCATGGCATCCCGTTGTGATCGAACCATTGAGTTGGTGGATGGCAAAATTACCCAAACGCACGCAAGTGTGGAGGAGGTTTCATGGGCAAGCTAATTCCTATTTCGGTTCGCCTTGCTTGGTTGAACCTGCAACGCAATCGCCGTCGCAGTTTGTTGTCGATGTTGATCATTGCCATTGCCGTGTTTGCGTTAACCAGTGCGGGCGGTTTTGGTCTGTACACCTACGACAGTTTGAAAGAGTCGACAGCGCGTGACACGGGGCATCTGACGTTAACCACGCCGGGTTATTTCGCCAAAGAAGAAGAGATGCCACTGAGTAACGGTTTAACTCACGCCGACGACATTACCAAGCAATTGATTGGGTTGAATGAAGTGCGAGGCGTGCAGCCACGAGTTGAGTTCAGTGGTTTGATTTCCAACGGCAACAAGTCATCGATCTTTATCGGCATTGGCGTGAACGAGCGCGAATTCGATATGAAAGGATCGTTTTTGGATGTGCGTGAAGGGCAAACGCTGTCCAACATTCACGCTTCGCGTTATGACCCAGCAGAGCCAGAAGTGATGCTTGGCGTTGATTTGGCGAACAACCTAAGCGTGCACGTTGGCGATTGGATTACCTTGCTGGCGACAACTACCGATGGCGCATTGAATGCGTATGACTTCAAAGTACGTGGCATCTACTCAACCGGCGTGCCTGAGCTTGATAAACGCCAGCTTTACGTACACATCAACAGCGCGCAATCGCTGCTCGGTTCAGACAAAGTCAGCGCGTTATCTGTCTTCCTGTTCGATACCAGTTTAACGAGCCAAGTCGAGCAACAAGTGGTTTCGGTTCTGATTAAGCAAAAGCAGAACTTTGGCGATCAAGATATTGAGATTACGCCTTGGCAAGAACGCGCGTTCTTCTATCTCAAAGTGAAAGATTTGTACGACCGCATCTTCGGCATCATGGGCGCAGTAATGGCGTTGGTGGTCTTTGTCGCCCTGTTCAACACCATGACCATGTCGGTCACCGAGCGTACACGTGAAATCGGCACCTTGTCAGCACTTGGTAGCTACCCTCGCGAAATCATTGCTGGGTTCTTGCGCGAAGCAGGCTTACTTGCCGTGATTGGCAGCTTAATCGGCGCTTTGTTCACTGCACTAGTCACCATTTTACTGATGGTCGTGGATGTGCAAATGCCGCCACCGCCAGGACGCACAGAAGGTTACCCATTAACGATTTACTTCTCTTGGGAGCTGGTGGCTATAGCAGGATTCGCAGTATTGATGATTTGTTTGGTTGCGGCGTTTTTCTCGGCGCGCAAAGGGGTGAACAAGCCAATTACGGAGGCACTGATTTATGTTTAATTTCAAATCACTATTACCAATTGCATTGCTGACGGCAAGCGGCGTTGTAAGCATGAATGTCAGTGCGAATGAAACAGCGTTAGATGCACAGCAAGTCGCGCAATTGATTGAAAAAGCCGACAGCTACCGCTTGCAAGATGATTCCTCCAAAGTGGTGTCACTGGTGCGCTTATATCAAGACCAAGAGTTAGATAAAACCCGCCTTTACCACGTGTACACGCGTCCAAATCGTGAATCGCTGGTGGTATTCAAATCGGCGGTTGAAGCAGGGCAAAAGATGTTGATGATGGGCGATAACTACTGGCTGCAAATGCCAAAGAGCCGTCGGCCTATTCGAATTACGCCAATGCAAAAGTTGCTTGGTGAAGCGTCTATCGGTGACATATCAACGCTGACGTGGAGCCAAGATTATCTAGGTGAATGGAAAGCGACAGAAACTGTTTCGGTGAACGGAGAAAGTGTCTCGGCTTATCACCTTGCGTTAACCGCGAAAACCAAAGGGGCGAGCTATCAGAAGATCGACTTGTGGTTGTCTGAGCAAGATGCGTTTCCAATTAAAGCTGATCTCTACTTGCGCTCGGGCAAACTCGCCAAGCAAGCGCAATATGGGCGTGCAACTGACAACGGTGAAGACTACGTCAGTGAGATGACCTTGCTTGATAGCATTCAGCCGAGCAAAAAGACCGTTATCGAGTATCAAGAGATCGTGCCTTGGCAGCTGGATAATAAGTTCTACAACCCAAGTTATTTACCGAAAGCCAACACGACTCAGCTTTAGTCTGATCTTTGCAAATAGAAGCATGAAAACGAGCAAGGAAGTCACATGAAATCGCACCAGCCTAACCTTAACAAAAGCACCAGTTTGTTGATTGCTGCGTCGTTGTGTGTGGGCGCAGCAGTCCCTGCTTTTGCCAATGATGAGCTGAGTTTTGAGTGGGATTGGGCTGTCAGTTACGAAACTGCCAAGCAGCGTGATAGCGCGTTTATGCAGGCGCAGGGCAGTTCTCGTGATTCACTTAATGCACTGTTGGATGTGCAGGTGAATTATCAGAACTTCAGCGGCTTGTTTGCTCTGTACAGCCAAGGGTTGTACCTCAACCAACAAGGAGAGAGTGACTGGTGGAGTGAAGCTGATAACCAACTGTTGATTCGAGAGCTGGCTTGGCTAGGGGAGTGGCAAGTTGGTGACACCACACTTGATGTGAGCTTAGGTAAGTTGCGCGTTGATTGGGGCGTGGGTTATGGCTACCGACCCTTAGATCTGTTTAAGCCTTATCGACAAAACCCTGTTGGTTTAGTCGCAGAAGAGGGGGCGGGTGTGTTTTCACTTTCACACTACGATATGGAAGGCGAGTGGACGGTGATTGCGACGGATTCAAGCTGGGGGCAACAAGACCAAAGTGCACTGGATCAAGCCGCAGAGCAGCAAGGTGTTGGTATTCGTCGTTATGCGCTGGTGGGTGATACCGAGTATCAACTTATTGGTTATTACGATGATGTGCGCCGAGGTTTACTTGGCGCCAGTGCCATCGCCGTGTGGGATGAATCCATCGCCATGCACGGTTCCATGCTGTGGCAAAAGCAAAGTGTCGGCTATCAGTTTCAGCAGGATGATCTTTACCAACCCGTTTCGGTTGAGGACCAGGGCAGCGCATTCCAAGCCTTAATTGGGTTGAATTGGGCAAACCAAGCCGGACACAACGTGATTGCTGAATATTGGTACGACAGCCGTGCATGGTCGAAAGGCGAATGGCAACAAGCAATAGAGCGTGGCGAATTACTCTCTCAGATCCCCGACCATAATGTATCTCTACTTGCGACAAGCTACGCCCAAGGGTTTCAGCATGCCAATATCGTTCAGCATAACGTAATGCTGCACTGGAGTTGGGATTTGGAAGCGTGGGCTGCATGGAACGGTAAAGCGGATATGGGCTGGCTAAGTGATGTAACCCCTACGTTGGATCTGATGCTGTCGCCACAAGATGGTGGTGTGATTGTCACGCAGTGGCTTAACTACCAATGGGTTGATACCGGCGATCAAAGTGTAGAAGTGGAAGTTGCCGCACGCTTTTTAACCGGAGACGACCAATCTGCTTACGCACAAATCAATGATAAGCATATGATTGTATTTAACATCAAAGGGAAATTCTAAATGTGTTCAGCAAAATCAGTGGTGAAAAGTGGATGGCCGCGTAGCTTATTAGTGACCACGGCATTTTGTCTCTTTATTGCAGCAATGACGCTCTCGGTTTGGGGCGGTCCATTTTACATTCATGTGGCGGTTAGCTTTGGATTTGGCTATTCGGCTATCTTCTTCTCATGGCTTGTCGACCGCCTGTTTCCTACCATTCCTCGTTTGGCGGAAGTGGCTATATCGCTGACGGCTTGCCTATTGTTTGGTGTGGTGAACGCCCAGCTTTGGCTTGGGGAGTACTTCGGTATCTCGAGCATGCTGTCGGTTGGTCTCATGGGATTGTTATTCAGTGCCATGTGCTTTTTCTATTTCTATTCACGCGAGCAACATGCGATCGCTCAGCGAGAGTTGGAAGCCATCAAGCGCGAGAAAGCCGAGCAAGATCGTGTGCTGTTGCTGAGTCAGCTTAAGCAGATGCAAAGCCAGATTGAGCCGCATTTTCTATTCAATACGTTGGCGAATATCAGCGCGCTCATGTCGCAAGATGTCGATAAAGCTAAGCTGATGCTAGAACAATTAACCGCACTGTTGCGTGCAACGCTTAAAAGCTCACGCGAAGAACACACCACCATAGACAATGAAACGGCGTTAATTGAGGCTTATTTAGGTATTCAACAAACTCGTTTGGGTGATCGACTCAGTTACAAGATTGAGGTGGAAGAGGGACTAGGCAGAACCGAGTTACCGCCGATGATGCTCCAACCCTTAATCGAAAACGCCATCATCCATGGTATTGAGCCAAAGCGAGAAGGTGGTGAAGTCAGCTTGCTCATTAAGCGCGAACAGCAGAACTTGAAGATTGAAGTCAGAGACACAGGTGTTGGATTGAATCACGTGAGTGGGCACATGGGCTCTGGCGTGGGTCTAAGTAATCTCAAGCAGCGAGTTGAAGCTTTGTTCACAGGGCAAGGAGAGGTCTCTATCAGTGAGTCTGCTCAGGGTGGCGTTTGTGTTCGCCTGAGTTGGCCAATGGAATCGTAATCAAGGAAGAAAGGAATGAATACAGGGTTTACTGCCATTATTGCTGATGATGAACCGCTATTGAGGCGTCATCTTGATAAAAGCCTAGCTGAAGTGTGGCCAGAGCTAGAGGTAATAGCCAAAGTCGCCGATGGTGAACAAGCGTTGCAAGCCATTGAGCAAAGCCAACCTGATATTGCGTTTCTCGATATTCGTATGCCAGTTTTGGATGGCATGACATTAGCGCAAAAACTCAATCAACTCGCCAACCCGACTTTGATTGTATTTGTTACCGCGTACGATGATTACGCCATAAAAGCCTTTGAGCAAAATGCCGCCGATTATTTGCTCAAGCCTATCTCGGATGAGCGCCTCCTGACGACGTGTGAAAGAGTGAAAGCACGTCTTGCTAAGCGAGAGCAAGAAAGCAGTAATGTGCAGATGAGCAGCCTGTTAGAACAGTTGCAGCAATTATCCGCGCCACAAACACCGCAATATCTTCAGTGGATCAAAGCGACGCAAGGGGAAGATATTCATCTGATTGCCACGTCTGATGTGTTGTATTTCAAAGCGGAAGAAAAATACGTTTCTGTGTATGCCCAACAAGGACAAGGCAAAGTGCAGGAGTATTTGATTCGTACATCGTTGAAAGAGTTGATAGGGCAGCTTAACCCAGAACAGTTCTGGCAAGTGCACCGTTCAAGCGTGGTGCAAGTGTGCAAAATTAGCAAAGTAAACAAAGACTTTGCAGGCAGAATGTTTGTTCACGTTGGAGAAACTAAGCTCGCTGTGAGCCGTGCATCTCAAAGTTTGTTCAAAGGGATGTAATCGCTAGAACTGCTCACTCTTTACACTGTAAACTTGCTGCTTATTTGCTTCTGCAACGAAAACAAAAAGCGCCTAGGTCATAAGACGTTAGGCGCTTTTGTCGTTTTATAGCGACGATTTCTCCGAAGAGATGAATGGGCTTATTCGCTGATCGTCACTTTCTCGATAATGATTGGATCGCATGGTACATCATCGTGACCAAACTTAGAGGTCGTTTTTACTTTCGCGATGCGGTTTACGACATCCATACCCGCGGTCACTTTACCAAACACTGCATAGCCCCAGCCTAGGTTGGTGGTTGCGGTGTAGTCTAGGAAATCATTGTCTTCCAAGTTAATGAAGAACTGTGCCGTTGCAGAGTGCGGAGCATCGGTACGCGCCATTGCGATAGTGCCAACAAGGTTCTTTAGACCACGGTTTGCTTCGTTCGCAATCGGGGCGCGTGTTGGCTTTTCTGCCATGTCTTCTGTATGACCGCCACCTTGGATCATAAAGCCGTCAATAACGCGGTGGAAAATGGTGCCGTTGTAGAAGCCATCTTCACAGTATTTTTTGAAGTTTTTTGAGCTAACTGGTGCTCGTTCTAGGTTCAGTTCAATCTCGATATCACCGAAATTGGTGGTCATGATAATCATCTGGTTTTGCCCTTGTAGGTGCTAAGTTGGCGGCATTATAGCTAAGTCGTATGAGGATAGCAGAAATAAAAACAGCGACGTTTTGGCGTCGCTGTTTGCATAGTGAATGGGTGAGGAAAGCGTTAAACCGTAAAGCGACCGACCAAGTCGTACAGCTCGTTAGCTTTGTGGTTAAGGTTGCCGCTGCCTGCACGGTTTTGGTTGGCAAGGTGTGCCGATTGGCTGCTTTGTTGAGAGATCACTTCAATACGTTGTGAAATCTCTTGCCCAACTTGGCTTTGCTCTTCGGTTGCCGTTGCGATCAAGGTGTTCATGTCCATGATGTTAGCAATTGCGGCTTGGATTTCTTGCAGTGCGGCAGAGGCAGCTCGTGCTTCCTCAACCGTTGCTTCACCACGCGCTTGGCTTGAGCCCATGGCTTTCACTGCCGCATCCGAGCCAGACTTCAATTGCTCAATCATTTGGTGAATTTCGCCTGTGCTGTCTTGAGTGCGACTCGCCAGTTTACGAACCTCATCGGCAACGACTGCGAAGCCGCGACCTTGTTCGCCTGCACGGGCTGCTTCAATGGCTGCGTTCAGTGCCAATAGGTTAGTTTGCTCGGCTATATCCTGAATCACTTCCAGAGAAGAAGAAATGTTTTTTACGTCGCTCTCTAAACGAGAAATCACCGTGCTGGCTTCCGACACCTCTAGCGCGAGTGCTTCGACAGAGTTCGCTGCTGAATCAACAATGTGTTTTGCTTGTTGTGAGTTTTCATCGGCGTCTCTGGCTGATTGCGCTGCTTGGTTAGCGTTGTTTGAAATCTCGTGCGCCGTTGCTGTCATCTCGGTCATTGCCGCTGCGACTTGTTCGGTCTCTTCACGTTGACCAGAAGCTAATTCATCCACTTGCGATGCACGCTGTGACATCTCGTTGGTCTCTGAAACCACTTCTTGTCCTACGTGGCTAACGCTCTTAATGATGCCTTGCAGGCTTTCAACGAAGATATTGAAGTTACGGCTAAGTTGGGTGAACTCCGGCACGCTCGATTCTTCCATGCGAGCGGTTAAATCTGCATCGCCTTGCGCGAAAGAGTGAATTGAAGCATCAAACTGCTCAATAGGCTTCATGATGCTGCGGTTAACAAACACGGCAAAGACTGCAACTATCGCTGTAATCGAGGCACAAAACAGGGCTATCGCAGTTAGTGTGGTGTTGAGATCTTCGTGTGCGGCTTTTTCCATGTCTGCCACAATGGCGTCGATATCGTCCGTGTAGAAACCCGTTCCCAACATCAAGTCCCATTCAGGAATAAAGACTGAGTAGCTCAGTTTCGGTAGTGCTTCACTCTGACCGAGTTTCGGGAAGTAATAAGTCGTGAACTCACCAGTTTTGGCATTTTTTAGCAAATCCTGAATCAGGTAATTGCCTTTCTTGTCCTGCAAGTTATAGAAGTTTTCCCCGATGCCTTTGGTGTTTTTACCCACCACGACGCGAACGCCTTTTGAATCATAACCAAAGATGTAGCCGGATTGACCAAACTCTAGTTGTTTCAAGATAGGCAGAGCCTCTTCCAGTGGGGCATTTTGTGCGAGTAGCGGCTCGACAGCGGAACGCGCCATTTGTACGTAACTTTTGAGTTCGGCTTTTTTCATCTCCATCATTCGACTTCGAGTTTGCTCAATCTCGTGCTCGTTGTAGGCCGTGGTTTGTACGTAGGTGAACCACATCATGCCTATTGCCATAGTTAGAATTGGAATTATTGAAAGGATATATAGTCGTTTTCTGATCGTCAGATTCATAGAGACGTCCTTCTCTCGGCGCAGCGTTACAAGTGACAAGCTGAATAAGCTTGCCTGATAAAAGTGTTAATACTTATTGTTGTAATGCTTAGAGATTAACCGAGTTACTCAATCAGAAGTACTGGAAATTTGTAAATCTAGACGAAGGTCGTAGCATTTTTAAGCGGGATCACAATTAACGTGAACACGACCCACTATTGCAACGAGAAGTCCCCGTTAACCAATATGAGACGCGATACCTATTCTTTGCGAATTTCAGGTAAAGCCAGTCAGCAACAGGTTTAACGAGGCGCCAACGCAGTGGAGCGTAGAGCCAACCGCGACCAACTAATTGCCACGCACGATGAGTCACGTCCAACCCAAGCAGAAGCTCCCCCTTTTCGTTGAGGGCGTGCAAAATGGTGTTGGCTTGTTCAGGATCGATCTGAGGATAATCTGCGAATGCATCACTATAGATATCGACGGTTTTGATTTGCTGCTTGGCATCGCGTTGTTTTAGCGCCTTCATCTCTTTGGCACAAAGCGGGCAGGTTCCGTCATAAAATATGGTGAGTTTTGTCATTGCGGTTTTCTTGTTTGAGATTTTCTAATCGCTTTTACGTGGCGAATTTTCTTTTGGTTCATTGTTTTGCAAGTAATGCAGCCAATTGTCGCGAATGTTGCCGTAATTGAATTGGCAGAACTCTTTGCGATCACGCAGGTAGTCTTTTTCTACTTCATCGAGTAAGGCTTTGTATTGCTCAGGATCACTACCGTACACCAGACATAACGTTGAAAAGTAACGCTGCAAATCAAAGCTGTGTTCGTCAATGTACTCGCCAAAATCGTAGTAGTCCGGTCTGTCGTCGGATTCGAATGCGAACATGTCGGCGGCGCTAATGGCCATATCTGCGCCATCTTCTAGGAAGTCAATCATTAAAATAGTGGCAAAATTATCGACCGCATCTTCTTCTTTTCCGAGAACAGGGATGCTTTGATCTTCGATGTAAGCATGTCCAGCTTCATGAAGTAAAGTGTGCAATAACGTATCTAGCGCCCCTGTTTTTGGGGATTTTCCGAAGCGTTCTTCATACTGATTATTGGAGAAGTAATTGAGCGACTCCAAATAAAAAGTGTAAGGAACGTATATTGTGTGTGTATCAGGGTCATACATTGGACCATCTTCTCCGCCGTAAACCAGCGTGAGAGCTTTATCAAATGGAAAGTAGGCCTGAGATAGCTCAGCAAAGATGGTGTTTACATCGCTGCTTTGAATCGATTGTTGGGCGATTTTTTCATGAGTTGTCTCTACGGGAGAATATTGAATACGAATGTTTTCAGCTGCTGTAGCTGATGAGACGACGCTGAGTAATAGCGCAGCGCAAAGCGAATGAATGTTCATGTGGGACTCTTGTTATTGAATAACTTGTATAAAAAATTATACATGTTTTTGCCTGATGCATAGTTGGGGTTGTACTCATTAGCCAAAGTCGGGACGTCGGTCTCGAAAAGCAATCATGATAACATCGCATATTTCGGCTGCTTGGTTCTCTAGGGCGTTTATCAAGACCTCTTGGATAAGAACGGCGGTGAAGTTATTAGCTATGCATCGTATTCTAAGAAGCTTACTGAGTAACTGTGCTTCGATCTTTATCTGTAAAAATGATAATAGGCAGTTAATCATTGCAAGGTTTAACCATGGGGTTGGTGAATGTCACTGAATTGAAGAAAATTATCAGCGATATGTTATAATCCTGCTCCGTTGTGACGAAAACGTTTGTTGCAGCCTGAGAGTTTCCTTGGATTCGGCTCGTTTATACACCATGAGCCAGAGTTGAAAAGCTACGACAGGAACAGGCAAACCCAATTGTTTTGAACGCGCTCTCGGCGTTTAGCGGTTACAACGGGAAGGAACTTTGTTTGATAGTAATTGACACATTCTGTTTAAGTAAGGGAGCCCGAAGTGGTTCAGAAAGTGTCACCCAGAATTTACTCACAACACGACACCCCAAGCGATAACGCACAGGTATTGCGAGGGGCCATTTGAAGGAGCTGTATCAGCTCCTTTCACATTTAAGGGCTTGCTAACAGCGTAAAAACTGACACATCGCTTAAGGAGCGCCCCTTAAACTAGCCTAAGGCGCATCTACACCAACTTTTTGAGTATTTTCGAAACAATAAAGCGAGAAAATTTGCTATTGAACGAAGGTTAAACTAACACTCATTCATTACGGAGAATGAAGAGAACAATAATAAGAGGCGATATGAATCATTTAATATCTGTAGGTGCACTGGAGTCCTTCTTGGTCGCAATCAGTGTGCTTTTCCTGGGGCATTTTATTAATGCTAAGCTACCGATTTTAAAGAAATTCAACATACCTGAGCCGATTGTAGGTGGTCTTATTGTGGCCTGCATGATTACTGCTCTTCATTTCAACGGCATCGACTTAGAGTTCGACTTGCCATTACAAAATACGTTTATGTTAATGTTTTTTGCGACAGTTGGTTTGGCCGCAAATTACACTCAGTTGATGAAAGGAGGTGCGAAGGTTTTTATCTTCTTAGCTGTCGCATCGTTTTACATCATCATACAAAACGGCGTTGGCGTTTCACTTGCGGCGGCGCTCGGTTTAGATCCTTTGATGGGGTTAATTGCTGGCTCGATTACTCTGTCAGGTGGTCATGGTACAGGTGCTGCGTGGTCACAAACCTTTCAAGACGTGTATGGATTGGATAACGTCTTAGAAATTGCAATGGCATCAGCGACTTTTGGTTTGATCATCGGCGGTATCATTGGTAGCCCTGTAGCGCAGCGTCTGGTGGAAAAGAACAGCATAGAGTCTGAGTATGGTCGTGGTGGTCGAGATGCCAAAACTCACGAGAAATTCCCGGAGTTGGTGACTTACAATGAATACGAAGAAGATAAAGTAACGGCGAAAAAAGTGGTGGAGAAACTCTTCTTCCTACTGATTTGTGTTACTGGGGCCAAGTATGTCGAGCAATGGGTAAGCACGTATGAAATCTCATGGCTGATGATTCCAGACTTCGTATATGCGCTATTCATTGGTGTGATCATTACGAATTTCTTGGAAGTGACCAAAATTCGTAAGTTAGATGCCGAAACGGTCGATATGTTAGGTACGGTATCGCTATCTCTATTCCTAGCGATGGCTCTGATGAGCTTGAAGTTATGGAATATCTTTGATCTAGCGATTCCATTCTTGGTTATTTTAGCTGTGCAGTCTGTCGTCTTAGCTATCTTTACGTACTATGTTACGTTCAAAGTGATGGGAAGCAACTACGATGCTGCGGTTATTGCAGGGGGGCACTGCGGTTTTGGCTTGGGTGCAACCCCAACAGCCGTAATGAACATGGGTTCAATCGTTAACCGATTTGGCCCGTCGCCACAAGCATTTATGGTGGTGCCAATTGTGGGCGCTTTCTTTATCGACATCGTCAACTTAATTATCTTGCAAGGCTACATTTCATTCCTTGGTTAAAGTTAAGTGGATGAGCTCCTAGAGGCGAAATAAAAACGGTCACAACACTGGTTGTGACCGTTTTTTTATGACTTGGTTTGGTCGTTTATTGAACGAAGAATTATTGGATAGTTCGGCTGAACTTGAGGCTAGCTGTCCAACCAAGAATATCAATGAAGGCGTAAATGCCGACGTTTAACCAACCCGCTTGAGGAATGGCATTGAATGGGTTTGGTGTAATAATGGCGTGCAGCGGAAGGTAAAGCACTTCGGAGAAAAACTGATCTAGTCCGTAGAAACCAAAAAGTGCGATAGGCATCCAACGCAGCGCATAAATGGCGATAAACAAAATGACCAGTGGTGAGTTCACTTTTTGTGAAATAGCCATCGCAGTTAATGCCAGCGGTAACAGCAGAATACCGGCGAACAACATTCTGATTAAAAACTCTCCCCAATGCAGCAGCACGTAACCTAACGAGGCTTGGCGGTACAATAAAGCCAATTGGTGATCAGTAGAGATGTTCAGCAACCACAACATTAAATTTGCAGCGAGTACGAGCACCGAGCAGACGAGCGGAATCACCAATAAGCCAAATCCTAGCTTCACTAAATGGGTTTTTATGTCACTGACAGGCATACTGCGCCAAAACATAATGCTGCCTTCCGCCCGTTCTTTGCGTAGCGTTCTTGGGAAGTACTGAACGGCTAACAAGATAGACAGCAGCCCTGCTCCTCCGGTAATCAACATATTGACATCATCACCAAGCTCTTTGTGAATGTCACTGACATCGCCACCAAAGCTCATTTGGAAAAACATATTGTGTTGTAGAGTGTCGTTACTCATTAAACTCACAAAGAGAATAACTCCACACGCCAACACAAACAGTGGAATACGTAAAACAAGAGGGTTTTCTAACCACTCTTTTTGCAACATCGCGACAACTGAACGCATTACGCTGCCTCCTTCTGCAATGCTAAAAATAGATCCGCTAACTTCACCCCATGGATGGAACCCATTGTTTCTGCTTGTTGGGCATACTGGGCTTTGAGTAACCATTTCGTTGAACCGAGGCCTTTTTGTGACGAGAGTGGGTTCATCGCTTCAATTTGTGTGCGGTGCTCGTCGTTGGCTTCAAGAATGAAATAGTCTTCACTGATACTGTCCATCGAGGTTTGCAGAACGGGGCGACCATGCTTAAGAATCAGAACATCTGTCAGCAAGTGCTCAATCTCTGATACTTCATGACTGGCGATGATCAACACGCGCTCGCCGTCGTGAAACCATTCCAATAAGTGACGATAAAACGTCTCGCGATACACGAGATCTAACCCGAGTGTCGGTTCATCCAATATGAGGATTTGGGTGTTGGTCGCGATCACAATCGCGAGGTGTAATTGCACCTTCATCCCTTTGGATAAAGATTTGATACGCGCACGAGGTTTGATGTCCGTTTGACGAAGTAGCGTATCTGCTTGGGCGCGATTGAACCCTGGGTGCACGCCCTCGGTATAGTTAAGCAGTTGAGCAACGGTCATCCAATCTGGCAGAACGTTGACATCCGAGATGTAGGATAAGCTCTGCATTATCTTGTCGCGTTGCATAATGGGTTCAAATCCGTTGATACGAATAGTGCCCTGATATTCATGTGCACCGAGTAGGGCATTAATAAGCGTTGATTTACCTGCGCCATTATGGCCGAGTAAGCCAAGTACTTGTCCTGCATGTAGGTCGAAACTCACTTCATGCAGTGCTTCTCCTTGTTGCTGATATTGCTTGGAGACGTTGTTTACACTGACTAATGCGCTCATTGGTCACCTTTCAAGTGTGGTATTAGTTGTTGAATGAATTCGTCGAGTGACATATCCAGACGCTGTATTGTGTCGGCTATCTGTGGAATTTGTTGCTGAAGAAAACGTGCCTTCTCGTCTGCGAGTAATTTGAGCTTTGCTCCTGAAGCGACAAACATACCTTGACCGCGTTTTTTCTCCACTAGCCCGTCATCAACAAGCAATTGATAGCCTTTCATAACGGTGAGGTGGTTAATTTTCATATCTGCAGAGATGCTACGGACGGAGGGCAGAGCATCGCCTTCTTGCCAGACACCTTGCAGTATTTGCTGCGTGATCTGGTCTGCCAACTGTCGAAATATCGGTTGGCGATCATGCCAATTAGTCATGAGTGAATCTCTTGGTTGAGATGGTGTTATATATATGTATAACACCTAGTGTATTAGAGAGAAAGTAATAATTTAAAACCTAGTGTATCCGCCTGTCTCATTCGCTCTAAATATCCACCTATGTGGTCGTTGTTTTGAGGTTTTGTTTTATATGGAAATTAATTGCTTCTCATAAGTTGAGAAGTGTTGTTTTTCTCTTCCCATCAATACACTTATCACCTGTTCTAAATTAATATTCTCACTGAATGATAATTAGCATAATTTTAGCTCTGCCTATTTCTTACTTGATGAGAATTGATGGTCAAAGAGGCCTAGAAAACAAAAGTTTCGAGAGGCAATCTGACTGGCTTAGGCACCTATCTCACGTTGAGCGCGTGCTCAATGAATGAGAAAGAGTAGAGTAAAGAGGTCTCATGAATCAGGTAATATCTATCGGCCCACAGGAGTCGTTCCTCGTCGCAATTTGCGTGTTGTTTTTAGGGCAGTTCATCAATACCAAGTTACCAACCTTAAAAAAATTTAATATTCCAGAGCCAATTGTTGGTGGTCTAGTGGTCGCTTGCGTCATCACGATGATGCACTTAAACGGTGTGGATGTTTCCTTTGATTTACCACTGCAAAACGTCTTTATGCTGATGTTTTTTGCAACCGTTGGCTTAGCGGCAAATTACACCCAACTGATTAAAGGCGGTGCGAAGGTTTTCATCTTCCTAGTTGTGGCATCGGTCTACATTCTTATCCAAAATGCGGTCGGCGTGTCCTTAGCAACAGCGTTGGGGTTAGATCCACTCATGGGGTTGATCGCCGGATCCATTACGCTTTCTGGCGGACATGGAACTGGAGCTGCGTGGTCGCAAACTTTTCAAGAAATGTATGGTTTGCATAATGTTCTAGAGGTGGCAATGGCTTCTGCTACATTTGGCTTGGTGATGGGAGGGATTATTGGCAGCCCTGTTGCACAAAAGCTACTAAACAAACACAACTTGGAATCGGAATACGGACGCACCAATCAAAGTCATCAGAGTTTCCCTGAACTGGTGACGTACAACGAACATGAGGAAGATCGTGTCACAGCGAAAAGAGTCGTTGAAAGCTTGTCCATCATTCTACTTTGCGTGACAGGCGCGAAGTATCTCGAGAGTTGGGTAAGCAGTTTTGACATCAAGTGGTTAATGATTCCCGATTTTGTTTATGCGCTGTTTATTGGTGTTGTTATCACTAACATCATGGAAGTGACGAAGGCGCGCAAGGTTGATTTAGAAACCGTTGATATTCTTGGCACGGTTGCACTATCTCTATTTCTTGCCATGGCCTTGATGAGTTTGAAATTGTGGAATATTTTCGATCTTGCGATCCCATTCCTTATTATTCTTGCTATTCAGTCGGCAGTGTTGGCGATGTTCACTTACTACGTAACATTCCGAATGATGGGAAGCAACTACGATGCGGCGGTGATCGCTAGCGGACACTGCGGTTTTGGATTAGGTGCTACACCGACTGCGGTCATGAATATGGGCTCCATCGTGAGTCGATATGGTCCATCACCACAAGCATTTATGGTGGTTCCAATTGTCGGTGCATTCTTCATCGACATTGTGAATTTAGTGATTTTGCAAGGATGCATCGCTTTTATTCGATAACATTCGCTTTTTTACCGAAATAACAAAGCCAGCACCTATACGCTGGCTTTGCTATTTGTAACACGAAATCTTGTTTGCCTGACTTCAAGCCGTGAAATCAATGCGTTACTATGACGACATAGTGTTCAATTTTGCAGCAGCATGAGGTACCCACATGTCTGAAAAAATATCGACGTCGGCATTAGCGAAAATGCGCAAGGTAGAAGCTAAGCTGCTGTTTGCCGATCTCAAACGTGCAGGCTACATCGTTCGCCAAGATGAAAAGTGGATTTTGACCGAAGAAGGGGCAAAGTTTGGCGGTGAGTATGTGGATCACCCTAAATTTGGCCAGTTCATCGTCTGGCCGGCCAACTTACATATTGAGCTGACTCCCAGCTCAGGGAAAACATTGAGCGCGACACAACTGGGTGAAAAGCTGAAATTGAATGCGAAGCGCATGAACCAGCTTTTGAGTGAACTGGGTTGGTTGACCAAATCCGAAGAGGGATGGAGTGTCACAGAAGCTGGTGTGCGCGCTGGTGGGCAGCAAAGAACCGATAAAGAAACACAAAATACCTTTGTCGTATGGCACGATGTGGTGCTGCGTAACAAGCGTCTTAAGCAGTCTGTCATTGAGTTTTTAGGGCAAGACGCGGAGTCACATTCTACGGATAAATCGTACTCAAGCTTTCGCCAAAAATTTGAAGCCAAGCACCGAACATTAGATGGGCATTACGTGCGCTCTAAGGGTGAGTTGCTCATTGACAACTGGCTGTACTTGGCTGGTGTAGTGCACGCTTATGAGCGTCAGTTGCCGATTGACCAAGATGTCACTAGCGATTTTTACTTACCAGGCGGTAAAGTCTATTTGCAATTTTGGGGAAGTGACGATGGGGAGATGGCTCAGGCCGACCGTGAGACCATTCGTACTGTTTATGAGCAGCATCATTTCAACCTTATCGAAGTCGAACCGAGTGAACTAGACAAGTTGGATGAAGTGCTTCCTAAGCGTCTTCGTCAGTTTGGTATTAAAGCTTATTGACGACTTAAGCCCGCTGTTCAGATAAGAAAAAACCCGTGTTCAACACGGGTTTTGTATTTTTAGTGTATTTCTAGGCTGCCATCCTATGAGTTAAAAGCCTTTGATGTTTTCTGCTTCTAGCTCAGAGAAGTACTTCACTGTCTTCACTTTCAGTTCTTGTTGAGCTGGTTCGTCGCATACGATCACCGCTTTAGGGTGAAGCTGAAGTGCAGAAACTGTCCATAGATGGTTTACACAACCTTCCACGGCTGCTTCAAGTGCCTGAGCTTTGTTATGACCAGTGACCAAGATCATCACTTCTTCTGAGTCTAGAAGCGTACCAACACCGATAGTCAGCGCGTATTTAGGCACTTGGTTGATATCGCCGTCAAAGAAGCGAGAGTTCGCAATGCGAGTGTCTTCAGTGAGGGTCTTGATGCGAGTACGAGAAGAAAGAGATGACGCTGGCTCGTTGAACGCGATGTGACCGTCGTTACCCACGCCGCCCATGAACAGGTTGATCTTGCCGTAAGACTTAATTTTGTCTTCGTAACGCTTACATTCTGCGTCGTGATCGTCTGTGTTACCGTTCAGTAGGTTGATATTTTCTTCTTGAATATCAATGTGATTAAAGAAGTTGTTGTACATGAATGAGCGGTAAGATTCTGGGTGATCCGCAGGGATGCCAATGTACTCATCCATGTTAAAAGTCACGACGTTTTTGAAGCTGACTTCGCCGGCTTGGTAAAGCTCGATTAGGGCTTTGTAGGTTGCTAGAGGAGTGCCACCAGTTGGTAGACCCAGAACGAATGGACGCTCAGCAGTAGGTTTAAAGTCGTTGATACGCTTAGCGATATGCGCAGCTGCCCACTTACCTACTTGTGCTGCTCGAGTTAACGGGATAAGTCTCATTTTGTGCCCCTAGTTATTGGAATTGACGATGTACTGAAACATTAATTCGCATTATAAAATAAGTAATGGCGAACTGCTATTGTTTTAGGTCAAAATTTTGCTTTTTCTTTAACCAATGTTGGTTTTGTCGACGATTTTTATATCTAAATGCTTTTATAAGACGATTTTTTACAAAGAAATTGCATTATGAAACTGACGAATCAATAGATAAAATTTATGATCTAAATTAAGTTCTGCCTTCGCACTTAACCTTGTTTTTTAACAACCTACAGAGTGCGAAATCGCACACGAACTTCAAATATTATGGGTTAGATATGGCATGGCGCTCATTCTTTAACCATAATTGAAATGTGTAAACCAGTGAGGAATTCGGTATGAAAAATGAGTTAGATCCGAGCAAAGTACTACAGGCTTACGAATGTGTGATGAACAACGGTACACCAACCGAATTTGGTAAAATGTATGAAGGTGTAGAAGCGTTTTCTGACTACGATGGGTACAACGTTTTCTTGAGAGGGAATGGTGTTGAGCTAAAAATTGGCTTCCACAACACCTATCACTTGGAATATGACCAAGAGCATTTGAAAGAGAGCTTTCTGAAAAAGATTGCGACGCTCGCCAAGTAAACGGTCATCACCCAAATATTAAAAAAGCCCTTGGGAGAATGCCCCCTTGGGCTTTAGGAGAAGAAATGAGCTTGTCTTGCTCGCTCAGTAAAGTCAAACGAGCTTTCGCCTACTGCTAGAAAAAGGCGAGAACTAGGTTATTGGTTATTAATCGTCTTCAACCAAACTCTCTTCAATGTATTCTTCTGTGGCGTCAGGCTTGTTACGACCATTTAGCGTATGGAAGCGCTTGCGACCACGAGCAAGTTGGGTGTACTTTAGCCACGTACGCTCAAGTTTTGTTTTTGCTTTGCCCGGGTTTTCTAACACCTTGATGAAGTGTTTCTCTTCGCTGTTTTCAGGTGTTAATTCGCCTGACTCTAAGCCAAGCATTGTATCCCCATAAATTGTTAGGATTTCCTCTTCTGAAAGAGTAAAATCGCCAGACTTTGCAAAGCCGCGTGGGAATTTTACGTTATCGTAAAAACGTTTTTTGCCATGACGGAATTCAGTGTCAGACATGTCAACAGCCTCTGTAACCGTTATTGATGAATGTAGTGAACTTACGGCGAAAATTAGGCTTAAATCTAACAAAAGAAAAACAAAACTTTTTTGTCGTCATGATTTTAATTAGTTGTTAATCTGGTTTTATATTAACCAGGAGATGGTTTATGGATGTAAAAGTCTTTCGAACATTTTTAGAGCTGGCAAGAGTTCGTCACTTCGGACGTGCTGCTGAGAACCTTTATATTACCCAAGCCGCTGTGAGCGCACGTATCAAACAATTGGAAAGTTACTTCGATACGCAATTGTTTATTCGTGATCGAAATAACATAAAGTTGACCTCTGCAGGTGAGCGCTTAATCAGCTATGCCGAGGTAATGGTCACTACATTGCAACAAGCCAAGCTAGAATTATCGCTTGAAGATGGCAAAGCGCTGCAACTAACGTTAGGTGGCACGCCAAACATTTGGGACGCTTATTTACAGAATTGTTTAAGTGTCGTCACAGATTCGTTTGGTGGTTATGGCTTCATGGCAGAAGTGATGGGACGTGAGATGCTCAGTCGTAGCTTGCTAGAGCGCACGTTAGATATGGCATTTGCGTTTGATCAGATCAAAGCTGATGAGCTTAACTGTAAAAAAGTGGCGGATGTTGTTCTCGTTCTGGTATCAACTGAGAAAGATTCTTTAGACACCGTTTTCGAAAACAAATATGTGTACGTTGACTGGGGGACGCGTTTCTCCTCAGAGCATTCTGAGCGTCACCCTAAGATTCCAGCTCCATATTTACGCACTTCAACAGCGCGTATCGCATTGGACTTTATTTTAGAGAAGGGTGGAGCCGCGTACTTACCAATCTCTCTCGTGGAGCCATTTATCGCTAATGGGCAGCTTCACAAGGTGTCTGGAGTAGAAGATTGGTGTCGCCCTATCTATTTGAGCTATCGTAAAGCTAGCTCGTCTGTAGACGCGATTAAGCAAGTGGAAGAAATTGTCAAAGAGATCGATCCACTGACCGCTTACAGTTTTCAGCAAATTGGTTCTGGCACTTCCGACGAATAGCGTTGAATGCAAAGCCAGAAAAACGAAAAAGCCGCCTTGAGAAATTAAGGCGGCTTTGTTTTTATCTCGATGAATCGATAGTTATGGTAAGTCAAACAACAGGGCTGTTGTGCTTTCGTTTGATGTATTGCGCAAAACAACCTTACTTTGGTGTTCAATCTTCGCGCCGTCGCCAGCCGTCAAAGTGGTATTGTCGACACTAAGGCTGCCTGTCACTTGATGGATGAATAGATTTCGGCCCGACTCAATCTCAAAGTTTAGTTCGCTACTTGGCTCAAGAATTAACTGATGCAAAGTCGCATCTTGCTTAATAAGTAGCGTGCCGTTTTCTCCAGTTGGAGTAGCGATAGTCGTTAACCCAGGATTGCGACCAAAATCTTTTTGCTGATAACCTGGTTTGGTTCCAAATGTGTTCGGTTGAATCCAAATCTGTAGAAACCGCAGCGTATCTTGGTTCGACGCATTGTACTCACTGTGGTAAATCCCTTTCCCTGCCGACATGAGTTGGAATTCACCTGCAGGTAGTGTTTTGACGTTACCTTCACTGTCTTTGTGTGCGATAACACCTTCCAACACATAGCTGATGATCTCCATATCACGGTGGCCATGTGTATCAAAACCCGCGCCAGGCTTGACTACATCGTCATTAATGACTCTCAGCTCAGAAAAGCCCATATGTTGAGGATCGTAGTAGCTACCAAAAGAAAACGTATGTTTGCTATCAAGCCAGCCAAAGTTTGCTCGACCTCGGTCTGCTGCATGTCTTACCGTAATCATAAGGCCTCCTTAAGAGAGCTTTTTGTTTAAAAAGTTATCTAACGCTGCTTTACCTGCGCCAGAGAACGCCAGAGAAACGCTCGCTGCCAGTAATGCCAAGCCAAACTCGTAACCGTTGTTTGCCATGAACAGGCCATTCTCAAAGTGGACAGAGAATATCGCTACCACCATCGTGAACGCCAAAGCAACCGCTGCTGGTCGAGTTAGCAGACCAAGTAAAATGAACAAGCCGCCAAAGAACTCTGCGCTGCCCGCAAGTAACGCCATGAGTACGCCAGGACCTAAACCGATAGATGCCATCCACTGACCTGTGCCTTCTAGGCCGTAGCCACCAAACCAGCCAAACAGTTTTTGTGCGCCGTGCGCCATAAAGATAATGCCGATTGGAACGCGAAGTGATAGTGCGCTGTAACCTGCGTTTGACGTGGTAATTTTCTGTAATAGTGCTTTCATGATTCTGTCCTCTGACTCTTTTCAATGAGTGGGAAGCGTGTGCTCCCGTGCTGTTGAGAACAGTTTAGGTAGAGGCGAACATAAAAATAACGGGAGGATTTTGATAAACTCGTTCTAAAAAATCGAATGAGAGGTTTTTGTTATTTTAAATCAATATCTTGAAATGTTTTTTGGGTTTTAATTTGCCGATTATTGTCTGTTTTAAATCAAGGTCTGTCATTATTTTCGATAAACATTTTTTCTGTTAAACAAAAAAAGAGCACATGTACTGTGCTCTATTGCTTTCGCTTTTAACAAGGGAGAAAGGTGCGTTAAAGAAAACCGTCAGAGGTTCATTAAGCTCTCTAATGACTCCTCTACATTGTTGTAGTGATAAGTTCGAATATTACGTCCATCCGTCGCATTAATCTGAATTTCTGAGATCTCGTTATCTGAGTCTCGTTCGATGATTCCAATAGAATGATCTACGGATTTACTGGTAATAACCTTTTGGTTTCTTAATACAATTACGCAAGTATGTAAGTCCATGCCAATTCCCTTTAGCCGACGTTGTTGTGATGTTCTGGATCTAACTTTAGTGTACAAAAGCGCTAATGCCAATAAATCTCAATATTGAGTTCCGAAAATGGCTAATTATGGGCGCTTAAGCAAGCTACAATAACACTATATTGAACGATGCCTATGAACAATAAATGACAAAAGGCATGAGCAAGGAAAGCACTATGTTTATTCACCCCCATACCTCACTGACCTTTGAGCAGTGTCACAAGGCGCGAGTCGCGCGAGACAGTCGTTTTGATGGGCGATTTTATGTGGCGGTAAAAACAACGGGAATCTTTTGTCGTCCGATTTGCCCGGCAAATTTGCCTAAAGAAGAAAATGTTGAGTATTTCGCTGATAAGACGCAAGCCCTTCAAGCAGGGTACCGTCCGTGTTTACGCTGTCGACCTGATAGCGCTCCTGGATCTTGGGCATGGAAAGGTGTCGAGACGACCTTTCAACGAGCGATTTCGTTAATTGATAGAGGGGAGTTGCATCACCATTCGGTGTCTGAGTTGGCTGAGCGTGTTGGGATTTCTGACCGTTACTTACGTATGTTATTTGAGCAGTATCTAGGTATGTCACCCAAGCAGTATGCGCAATATCAGCAACTAATGTTTGCCAAACAGTTGCTTCACTTCAGCTCTATGTCGGTCACCGACGTGGGGTTTGCGTCCGGTTTTAACAGTACGCGCCGCTTCAACGATGCTTTTCAAAAGTTTCTCAAACTAACGCCTTCTCAAGTACGCCGTAAAGAGTTTGATGGTGCGGGTTGCAATCGAATTGCCTTACCTTATCGAGGTGAGTTGAATTGGTCGCACATGTTGGACTTCTATCGTTTGCGAGCGGTTGAGGGGGTTGAGCTGGTGAGGGATGAGAGTTATCAGCGCAACGTTTTTTTGGATAACAGCAAAGCCTGGTTTAAAGCGACAAAAGGTGAAGGATACTTAGAACTGGCGTTTGAAATTGAAGACGTAACGAAGCTGCAAAACTTGGTGTCTGACATTCGTCGTATGTTCGATCTTGACACTGATATTTGTACTGTTGAGCAGCATTTGGAGTATGTCGCGCCTGGGCTCGTGTCGAGTAAAGGTATTCGTATTCCTGGTGTATGGAATGCATGGGAAGCAGGGGTTAGAGCGATTTTAGGCCAGCAGGTGTCGGTTAAAGCGGCGATTGGTCAACTTAACTTATTGGTGGCCACACTTAGTGGAGAGTCAGAAAAACGTTTTTTCCCGACTCCCAGTGATATTGCAAACGCCGACGTGAGCTTTTTGCGCATGCCGCAAAGCCGTAAAGAGACGCTAGTGCGCTTCGCCCAGTTTATGCAGGACAACTCAGAAGCTGACCCCCAGCAGTGGCTAACTTTGAAAGGCATTGGACCTTGGACCGTCAGTTATGCTCAACTGCGAGGGCAATCTCAACCCGATTGCTTTTTAGATAAAGACTTAGTGGTGAAAAAGGCGATGCAGCGTTACCCATCACTGAATACGCACACTGCGGCCCCTTGGGGAAGCTACGCGACGTTTCACTTATGGAATCAATCATGAAAACATTTTATACCGAAATGCCGAGTCCACTAGGAACGGTGACTATCCAATCGAACGCTGAGGGCTTACTTGGCATTTGGTTTGAAACATGCACCACTAAGCCGAGTGAGCTGGGAGTGCGAGACGAGCAGCATCCGGTCTTGCGCCAAGCTGTCACCCAACTGGATGAATACTTTGCTGGTCTGCGCAACGAATTCGATTTGCCCCTTGCAGCGACAGGCACTGATTTTCAAAATCAAGTTTGGCAGGCACTAACGACCATTCCATATGGGGAAACGTGGAGCTATCAAGATCTCGCGAATGCGATAGGTAACCCTAAAGCTGTGCGTGCTGTTGGGTTAGCAAACGGGAAGAATCCGATTTCTATCGTGGTGCCTTGTCATCGCGTTATTGGCAAAAGCGGAAAACTGACTGGGTATGCAGGTGGAGTGGAGCGCAAGCAACGTTTGCTCGCGTTGGAGCAAGGTACACCGCTTTAAGTGAGGCGATTCTCGTATTGGGATTAAGCGTGCTACACAGGGGTAACGATAGTGTAGAGTTTCATAATCGTTATACGAATAGAAGAAGGACAATAAGGACATGCCTTTCAAAACGGATTTTGATGCCTTCATGAGTGAGTGTTGGCAGCATCACGAGGAAAATCCCGAACAAGTTTATGCTCAGCTAGAAACGGCTCTGAGCGAGGTGGAAGACGTTACCCAAATCGAGCGAATATTCGCATTGATGCTGCATACCGCTATTGGGCATCTCCAGTGCCCAGAACAGTTTCTTACTTGTTTAGAGCACTTTGATGAACGCAAGGTTGCCGAGAGTTTTGCATTTCAACGCAGTATTGCCGTTGCGCGCTATTTCGTAGATGGCACTGACAATATGGAATTATTGGAAGAGCAAGAACAACGCCGAGTTTACGCTTTGATTTCGAATGAACTTTCTGCACTTGTTCAGCTTGAACTGGCGAGTCAATGGTTGGTGAAGGCAGCGTTAGGAACGACGCCGAACGATGCAGAAGGGCCATTAGCGCGCGCTATCGCGATCACTGCGAACAACTTAGCATGTCAGTACGAAGCGCTGGCTGAGCGCACGTGCATGGAAAAATCGAAGATGTTAGAAGCAGCGACACTCGCGCTAGACTATTGGAAAGTGGCAGGGGGTTGGATGCAAGAAGAGCGCGCAGAGTATCGCTTAGCGATGAGCTTGCTTAAAGCGGATAAACCGCAAGAAGCCAAAGTGCATGCTGAGCGCTGTGAGGCTATTTGTCAGCAAAATGGTAGCGACGCGTTTGAGCTGTTCCACGCACATGACTTGTTGATGCAAGTACACTTCCATCTTAGTCAGAAATATAAAGCTAAATTGGATGAAGAGATGCAGCAGCACTGCAAAACGAGCTCGTTGACGTGATCTTAGCGTTGAATGAAAAAAGCCCCGAGTGACTGGCTGGGGGCTTTAGGGTTGTTGACTATGCAGCGATGATTATGCTGCTTGCGCTTTTGCTTGGTATCGTCCTGGTTTATGGTTCATCGCCAAAATCAAGTTCGTTGCGATGGCACCTAGAACAGATAGAGCGATAAGGTGCACATCTACAATGAACAGTGACATCACCACGATGGCACAATCTAACGCCATTTGAACTTTACCCGCTCGAACTCCAAAACGTTCCTGAAGGTACAACGCTAGAATGTTAAAGCCACCCAAACTCATTTTGTGACGGAAAATTACCAACATACCGATTCCAATCAGCCCACCACCCAAAAGTGCCGCATAGAAAGGTTCGATTCGTGAAATCTCAATCACATGATGCAGATGATCGACCGCAAAAGAGACAATCGAAACCGCAATAAAGGTATTGATAGTGAAGCGCCAACCCATGCGCATCACAGATAAAATATAAAAAGGGAGGTTAAGAGCGAAAAATATCTGACCAAAACTGAAGTCACTCACTTTGGTTAGGAAGATCGCCAAGCCAGCCGTACCGCCAGTGAGCAATCCTACTTTGCTAAAAAATATCACTCCAAGTGACACTAACGCACTGCCGAGCGTCAGAGCCAAGAGGTTCTCTCTTAGGCTATGATCTTTGTCCATAAATTAATTTCCTTGGTTTAAAAAACGCGCCGGAGATAACACGTCTCACGGACGCGATAGACAGTCGCCAAAATAGCAACTAACAAATCGGCAAATAAAATGTCGCGAAAAGTGATGGATGTCGAGTTTTTGGACGAGATTATGATGATATTAACCTGTTTAACATAATGTACACAGATAGAAAAACAACAAGGAAAAGTTATGATTAAGAAAGTTGGCAACACCCAAATCAACACATTACATCGACTGAGTTGTCACTGTGGAAAAGTTGAGTTGGAACTGGCGTTACCCAATGGTATTGAGAAACCGAGACGGTGTGACTGTTCTATGTGTCGACGTCGTGGCGCGATTGTCGCATCTGTACCTTTGAACGGTATTCGTATTGTGCAAGGCGAAGACGTCTTGAAGCAGTATCAATTTAATACACACACTGCGAAGCACTTTTTCTGTGGCGAGTGCGGTATTTATACGCACCATCAGCGTCGTTCTGACCCGAGTGAGTATGGCTATAATGTCGGCTGCTTAGAGGGCGTCAACCCATATGAGTTGGGAGCGATTGAAGTGATGGATGGCGTTAACCATCCATCCGACCGCTAGGTTGTGTTGCAAGTTAAGTACCTGATTGTCGGTGCTTTTAAGTAAATAAACCGCTATTCATCCACAAGTGTACCGCAATACTGGCGGCATAACCCAAGGCGATGACGGGAGCCCACTTTAAGTGGCCAAAGAAGGTGTATTGCCCACGCGCGGCTCCCATTAAAGCGACGCCTGCCGCGGATCCGATGGAAAGCAAACTGCCCCCGACACCTGCGGTTAATGTGACCAGTAGCCAGTTGCCCATCGACATGTTTGGTTCCATAGTCAGTACAGCAAACATAACCGGAATGTTATCGACGATTGCAGATAGGACACCAACCATTACGTTTGCCCAGACTGGGTTCCATTGCGTGTACATGACGTTTGAAACCAGTTCGAGGTAGCCAAGTAAACTTAAACCGCCAACACACATCACAACACCATAGAAGAACAACAAGGTGTCCCATTCGGCTCGAGACACACGATGAAACACATCAAACGGAACCACTGAGCCTAAGCGCTTCAATGCCTGATCATCGCCATTGGCAATTGCCATAGCTGCTTTTTTTGCGAGTGAGTGTTTGAGAGTTTGGCGCAAAAAATATCCGAAAAACTGTAAGTACGCCAAGCCCATCATCATGCCCATAACGGGTGGGAAGTGCAGCACAGCATGGAAAGAGACTGCGGTGGCAATCGTCAAAATGAACAACGCGACAATACGCCTTGCCCCGCGTTTTAGCTCAACGTGTTGGTGAATCGTATTCGGTTTTGTGTTTGGAACAAAAAGTGACATCAAAAATGCGGGAACCAAGTAGTTCACCAATGACGGTACAAACAACGGAGTGAACTCAGCAAAGCTGACATGACCGGCCTGCCACACCATCAGGGTTGTAATATCACCAAATGGGCTGAATGCACCGCCAGCATTGGCTGCGATAACAATGTTGATACAAGCAAGATTGACGAACTTAGGATTATCACCAGAGACTTTCATCACTACAGCGCACATCAAAAGGGCCGTAGTTAAGTTATCGGCAATCGGTGAAATGACAAAAGCGAGAAACCCCGTCAGCCAGAACAACTTTTTGAATCCAAAACCTTTACCAACCATCCACGCCTGTAAGGCATCGAAGAGTTTGCGTTCTTCCATTGCGTTGATGTAGGTCATCGCCACGAGCAAAAACAGCAGCAACTCGGCATATTCCAACAAGTTATGTTCTAGTGCGGATTTGGCGATTTCAGGCTGGTTGTGCTGAGCAAAGGTGTAGCCAATCAGAATCCAAATTAACCCTGCAGCGAGCAGCACTGGCTTGGATTTTCTCATTTTCAGATACTCTTCCAACATAACCAGTATGTAAGCGATCGAAAAGATAATCAGAGCCGCGTAACCGACACCAGAATTAACAAGGTTCAGTTCATTGGTTGATGCAGCAAAGGTGGCGCTAGATAACAACAAACAGCAGAAAGCCACAATTGGATAGATTGGCATAGACATTTCTCCTTTGTCTGGTTGGAGAAATATTAGCCACAAATGAATGAGTTAGTTGTGAGAGAGCTCGAATTAACAGTAGGAGTTAGGAAATGATAGTGTGCGCCACTATTTTCTGAGTGACGCAATGCTTGCTGCGCCGAATAAAACCGCAGCGGCATATAAACCGTAAGTTAACCAGTGACTAATCTCTAAAAAAGGAACGAGTCCTTGACCTGCCCACATACAGCCTCCGTTTAATGAGCAATGTTGTAATAGTCGAGCCAATTTAAAGGAAATGAACAATGTTTTTTGTGAGTGAAAGCAAATTCTGAAGGATTAGAAAGTCAAAAATTGGTCAGTGAGAGAGAAATCTCATTTTTAACTGGCTAGCTCTAACCCTTTTGAGTTAAAGCTAGCTATATCTAGAGCTGAATGCATTTAGCGTAGGAGCCATTTTTTCAACGGTGAAGCGTCGATTGCTTTCACAAGCAGTATGGTTGCAACAATCGTTGCAGGATAAATAAACACATCTTTCGCGAGGTGTTGCAGCCCGATAAATCCAGCGACATTCATCATGACAATTATGATAAGCAGATGGCTAACATATATCCCTAACACGCTAGGAGATAGTTTGAAGACCCAAGGCATGCCGCCAAAATGAGGGTGAGCCAAAAGCCACATAAAGACACCTACAGCCCAGATAACGGTACCGAATAGGAAGTCGTGCGAGTTGAAAGCGATGTCATGTTGCATCAGCCAGTAAGCTTCACCAAAATGCAGTGCCATGCCAAGAATAATGCATCGAACCGTATTGTTTCGCGACCACCGCCACCGCGCTTCTCGTGCGAAATAACCCAGAACAACTAGCAACGTGCTGAAAAAAGGCCCATTACGAGTAAAGAAAGGCGCTGGCAGGTCGGTAATGGTCGCGTAACTGCCAGCAAAGACCCCGTATATGTATAGCAATACTGCAGTTGGCAGTATCAGTTGCACCATATTGATATGCACGAGAAAGGCAATTAACGCTACGGCAATGACCAGAGCCGGAATAAACCACAGATGAACGAGTCCGCCTTCGATGAGTGAATTGATCGGGGTTGACATTAAGTACCCCCAATAACCTTGCCTTTCTGCGAGATACCCTGCCTCAGCGACCGTCTGCCATTGGAATGGCATCAGTAAACTGATCATGCTCCAAATGAGCCAAACCTTCATTAACGGTTTGGCGTAGTTCTTAAGAGTATCGATAGGTGAATGACTCAACTTCGGCTGGATTAGATAACCCGAGATGAGAAAGAACAGCGGAACAGCAAAACGAGCCAGTTGGTTGAGCATATAGCCAACCCATGGTATCCCATCCCACTGCCAGTACGTCAGTGCCATCTGGCAATGCAAACCCACAATCGCAAGCATTGCAATGATACGTGCAAACTCTAAGCTGGCTATTTTTTGTTTCTTTGCCATTACATTGTTTACCTAAATAAAAAACTTAGGTGAAAATAGCAGGTTGTTGTTGAAGTAATACGTGAAAAAGTCAACAGACTTGCGCTTACATTGAAGCTGTTTCGAAAATTAAGACTTACTTCAAACTTCTTAATTATTAACCTATTAACGCAATCAATACCTGATTCGTGAGTCGAAAATAGTACTGAATAATGGTTAGACCAGTTAACTCGAGATTGCAAAAAAGAACGATCGTGCTAAAAATAAGATTATGCAAAAAGGAAAAGTGACAAAAGAGTTTATTCTGCAGCGGGCTTTTGAGATCGCCAGCGAAGACGGATTAGAAAGTCTTACGATTGGAGAGTTAGCCAAGCAATGCGGTATGTCGAAAAGTGGTCTGTTTGCCCACTTTAATTCGAAGTTGAATTTACAGCTATCGGTGCTTGATCACGCCAATAAAGTGTTCGCTGATCGGGTTATTGAGCCTGCTCGAGAACTCGGGGATGGCAATATCGAGCGTAAAATTCGAGGGTTGCTCGACTCTTGGATGACTTGGAATCACGCATTCCAAGGAAGTTGTATGTTTCTTGACGCTTGGAATGATACGGCAGATAAAGATTGCCCGCTTCAGGCCGGACTGCGTAAATCCATAGACACTTGGCTGAGCTATTTGGAGATCCAAATAACGAAAGGCAAAGAGAAGCAAGAATTTGCAGCAGACTTAGATACACGCCAAGCAACGTTTGATTTGTACGGTCTCTATTTGAGTGCGCATGTTTTTTACTCAATTAAAGGTGAGCAAGAAAGCTTGCGTCTGTTTTGGCAAGGGATCGACAACTTATTTTCTCGCTGGAAAGGCTAATATCGGTTATTCGCTTCCCAGATTCGTAGACATAAAATCACAAAGAGCGGCTGAGTTCGCTCTTTCTTATCAGCGTAAAAAGCACGACCGTTCTATTTGTGCAAAGCTGATAGTTAAGGACATGATTATGAGTGAAAAAATTTACTTTAATACATCGCAACGTTTCAGTATTAAGCGCAGTTTGGTGAACATTAGTACTCGGTTACACCATACACTGGCCCCGTCACATGCAAAGAAGACCGCGCGCAAGCTTCTTCTGACACCTGCTCGTACGCAACCTAAAAATATTGAGCCTCAAGGGCTTATCAAAGGTGAAATTAAAGGGCATGCAGGCATCATCAAAACCTATACTTTGGGCTCTGGACCTATTTGGGTGCTAACTCATGGTTGGTCTGGAACGGCAAGTCAGTTTTATCCACTGATGGAACATATTGCGTCGAAAGGGTTTACTGCTTTGGCGTACGATCATCCGGCACATGGTGAGAGTGAGGGGCAGTATGGGCACATTCCGGGGTTTGTCAGAGGATTAGAAGATGTGTTGGATACGGTCGAGGATATTGTTGGCCTAGTTGGGCACAGCATGGGCACCGCTTCTGCTCTTGAGTGTAGGCACAGTAAATTAGAAAACAAGCCTTTGCTGCTTATTGCTCCGGTATTAAATTACGTAGAGAACTTATTCGGTAGCATTGCGCGTTCCGGTTACTCGATGAAGCTTTTTAATGCTGTGGTTTCAGAAGTTGAAGACCAATTTGGTTATCCGTTACAGTCCATTGATCCGATGAAGCGTTTGTCTGAGCGTCCGTCTCACACCATTATTATTCATGATGAGCAAGACAAGTTCACCAAATACAGTGTCTCGGCAAAAGCGGCTGAAGAGATTAAAAACGTTGAGTTAGTGACAACACAAGGTCAGGGGCATGGTCGAGTGATGAAGTGTGAGCAAGTCTTCAGTAGTTTTGACCGTTTGCTCGATAGTGCTTGGTAACCCTTACTTTTACTGATTGACTCGCTCCGTTTTGCGCTAATTCGATTTGAAAGTAACACCTCAGATTTTTTCGTCTCTGGTGTTGCTCTCCTCGTTAAGAGGTTAAATCCAAAAAGGACAGCCGAAGCTGTCCTTTGTTTATTTAGCAGAAAGTCTGCAAGGCTGAAGTTAGTTACAGTTAGCTACGCCAACTTCTTTCCAAACGCCCCATTCGCCAGATTGGCTAGGATCGTCACCCTGAGTCCACCATTTCGCTTCCCACGTTTTACCTGCGTGAGTCACTTGGTTACCACCTGTGTACACTGCGCTCGCATCCCATGCGTTGTCACAATTACCAGGGTTCGGATCGGTTGTGTGCTGTGCAACAACCACTGTCGCGCTTGCCGATGAAGACGCTTTACCGTCGCTCACACTTACAGTGAAGCTTAAGCTTGTGTCTTGCGGGTATTCCGCAGCAGTGAACGTGACTTTGGAGCCTTCAACCGTTGCATTCAGACCTTGAGGTAGAGTCCAGTTGAATGTCAGGGTATCGTTGTCTGCATCGCTAGACGCAGATGCATCTACAACCACAACGTCACCAGCGTTTGCTGTTGCTGGAGCAACAACTTGCGCTATTGGTGCGCTGTTCACTGGGTCAACAACACCTGCTGGTTTCACTGTTACTACAACGAGGTCAGATGCCGTTGCACCTTCGTTATCAGACACCGTCAGCTTGAAAGTTAATTGCTCTTCAACAGTAACTTCTGCTGCATCAAAGCTTGCTTTCGCTGAGTTTGCACCTGTTAGTGCCACTGCTGTGCCAGATACTTGTTCCCAAGCGTAGCTTACGATGGTGCCGTCAGAGTCTTTTGACAGGCTGCCATCTAGAACCACATTTGCAGGACCTGTTACCGATTGATCTGCGCCAGCGGCTGCGGTTGGCTTACGGTTTGGTTGAGGAACCACACCACCAGCCATACCTTCGTGCATCGCGTTTAGAATGTCACCGTTATCCGCGTCAATTTCCCAAGAGAATAGACCAGCAAGACCAAGAGACTTCGCGTAGCTACCTTTTGCTAGCACTGAACGGTGGTCATCAAATGTGATCAACTCACCCGTTGTACGGTTCCATACCCATGGTGCTTCTGCTTGTGCATCGTAGCCGTACTCGAAGCCGTTAATGCCAGTGTTGTTTGCACCTAACATGAATGACTTAATGCCTTTGTAGTCAATTACGCCATCTTCCCAAACACCTTGCGCTGTGCTGCCCTTCAGTTTACCTGTAGCAGTACCTGTCATTGGGTCGTTTGGATCTGTGAGTGTATCTGGAGTTACGCCTTCCCAGCCACGACCGTACATTGCTGTACCAAGTACTAGCTTGTTTGCAGGAACGCCTTGAGCAAGAAGAAGTTGGATGCCGTTATCTGCTGTGTAAGCAGGACCTTTGTACGGTTCGCCGTTCTCATCAACGCCACTACCGTCACACTGACCAGGACGCATGAATGAACCACAGTAAAGCGCAGTCTGGTGACCAGGAACGTTGTTCCAACCGCCGTAGAAGTCGTAAGTCATTGCGAAGATGTAATCCATGTACTGCACCGCATCTGCGTAGTCTACGTCTTCAATCTTGTCGTAACCGACACCGATAGCGGACGTTAGCTCGTAAGTACGGCCTGTCTCAGCTTCTAATTCATCAAGCATTACGCGCAGTTCACGCATCAGTGCGATGTATGCTGGGCCATCGTTTACAGGGTCGCCCTTATCGGCTGCTGCACCGCCGCCGCCAGGGAATTCCCAGTCGATATCAACACCGTCGTAGAATTTCCAAGTTTTCAGGAACTTCTTAACTGATGCGACGAATGTGTCTCGGTTTTTCTTGTCCACGAAATCGAAGAATGGGTCAGACAGTGTCCAACCACCGATCGATGGGATGATTTTTAGATCAGGGTTACGTTGTTTCAATGCCATTAGCATTGCGTAGTTACCCTTGATAGGCGTGCTGTATTCATGACCAGCTTGTGGGAAGCTCTTCTGATAAGCAGCCCAAGGGTCATGGATAACGACTTCATAATCAGGCACACCTGTACAAGCAGTTTGTAGCGCATTGAAACTGTTGCCGCCAACAGACTTCACAGACTCATTTGGGCCACAAATTGGGATAAAACCGTAAAGGATGTGAGTCAAGTTGTCGACCGGCATATTATCGACGGTGTAGTCACGGCCATAGATGCCCCATTCAACAAAATACGTACCCATCACGACGCTTGGATCGGTATTGTAGGTTTTGTTGTTTGGATCAACATTCATCGTTAGTGGCTTCAGGTGAGAACCATCGGTATCTGCAATCGTGATTTCAGCTGGTGCGCTTTTCGCACAACCTGTCGCATCACATGCTTCGATTTCCATTTGGTATAAGCCACCTTGGCCGTATTCAAACGAAGCTGTCGTTTGGCTACCAGTGATAGGGCCGCTTGCTACTTTTACACCATCAAAATAGACGTTGTAAGTGTCACCAGGTGTGCCACTCCACTGGTTAAATTTAACAGTGATCTTCGCTTGCTCATGGTATTTCACCATGTCGTAGTAGCCTGACGTGGTTTCCATCGCGAGTTCAATTTTAGAAAACTGAAGGTTGTTGGAACCGTACATATCGATACTTGGTGCGGTTGGAGCCGCAACTGCCGCACCTGATAGCGCTAAAGCAACTCCAGCTGCACATAGGTTAAATCGAATCATAACTTCTCTCTCAATCCTTGGATTCATGTTCTACCTAGAACATAGGCTGCTCTTGCACCAGATAAGATGATTGGATTTACTCCACGTGCAAAAGCATCACACTCAGCATTTCAGAGAGTTTTTTTTCGTCAAAAAAAATTAAGACGGTTTTCGAGGCACTTGAGAGAACTTAACTAAAACTCGCACTCTGTTACACAGAAAGTGTCAGACTGAGTCAATAATTTATAAAATCTCAGCAGAAACTAAAATTATTGTTTACTCAGTAACGAGTTAGTTAAATGCGATGAAGGCCTTATTTTGTTGTTTATTAAGGTTTTGTTTCATTGATATAGAAAGAGAATTGAAAGGAAAAATAGCCGTGAAGACGTATTAGTCACGGCTGAAGTGTTCACTCAACGCGGCGCGACGTTTAGAGGCTGCGCCGGTTTCTGAGCCCTGAACGGTATGCTCAAATCCTTTACGAATGAATCGCTGATCTGGAATAAGAGGCTCAATACGGCGTATTTGAGGTGAAAGATGAGAGCCCGAGATCTGATACGCGGTCTTTCCTAATCCGGTATTCAACGTGATGACCTTGCCATCGAATTCAAATTCCGTCGTAATAAGTCGATGGTTTCGGTATACCCCATCTTCAGTGAAAACGAGACGTTCTGTTTGGTAGGGTGGCGCGCCAATCTCAATCCATTCGCCGTACACCTTTTCCGGATCAATGTGGTCTTGATAGGAGAGGTGGATTTGATAGCCAAAAAACGTCAACAGACCCATCCCGAAGCAGACAAATGTACTCTTGAGGATTTTGGATTGGTGGCGAGCCAAAAATGAAAGTTTTGGTTCTTGTCGTGCTTTTCGCCTTCGGCGAGTCGAGTCCGTCATAGATCTAATTTTCTCCACTTTTTTAACATGGTGGAAACCTTCCTTTTTAAAAACAAACAATCCCGCCATTGAGACGACGAAACTATGATCTAATGTCCACTTTTACATTCAGATACACATCTTATTGATGGTTTTGTTGTTTGCTCACATTCATTACTTCGCAGTTTTTCTTGCTCGGTTTAGGTCGCCTGATTAATCCTCGCGAAAAGAGGTTCTCGCTCAGTAGCAAAGGATGTGCGTTACTACGTTGAGTTTAATGGCTTTCAAAGCTTGAGTAACGGAAAGAAACAAGGTAAAAAAGAGCGGACTTTTGATAAGGAAACCAATAATGAATATTAAGGAAAATAGCTATTTTGCTGGTAGTGTAAAATCACTAGGCTTTAACCAGAAAGATCAGGATGTTAGCGTTGGTGTGATGCTTCCTGGTGAGTACACGTTTGGTACTCAAGCACCAGAGCGTATGACGGTTGTAAAAGGTGCGCTTGTGGTCAAGCGTGTTGGCGAGAGCGATTGGACGACTTATCAAAGTGGTGAGTTTTTTGAAGTGGAAGGTAATTCTTCATTTGAGCTTCAAGTGAAAGAAGCGACTGCGTATTTATGTGAGTACTTCTAGCGTTCATTTGTTGCTCGTCATAAAACCACCTTCGGGTGGTTTTTTCGTCTATGTGCTTCACTTATAACGCATCTTTTTGGTTATTTGGGTATATACTTAATAAAAATGTACCCATCGACCAGGGAGGAAGTGATGGCAGTACAACGCAAGCATTCTGATCTCCCTCCTCGTTACGAGGACAAAGATCTCACCAATGAGCAAAGACAGCGCTTTACCGAAGTTGCCAATGCCGCTCATAAGAGACGTGAATTTTATCGACGTGCTCTAGGAAAGAGCTTAATGGGCAAAATGAAGGGCCGTGCGTTTAAAGATCACCCCACTCGTCAGCAAGACAAGCCGAACAGAACGTTGCAAGTAGTGTGGTTAATCGTATTCCTCGTTGTGGGGCTTTGGGTGATGCATGTGTTCGCTTAGTCATTAGCAAGCTTCTGGTACCGCTGGTGCATCAGATGTTGACTGTTCTTCCGTATTGCAGTGCTCATAAAAGGCGTACTGGTTTTTACCAGTATGTTTAGCTGCGTACATTGCTTTATCTGCACATCGAGTCAATTCAGACAAATCCTTTGCATCTTGCTTATAGATAGCAGCACCTACACTCATCGTTAACTCGTTAATCATATCGTAGCTTCGGTAACCTGTCGGAAACAGATTCACGATCCGTTTTAGGATGCTGTCGAGGTCATCTTTACTTTTTACATCGTAAAGCATGATTACAAACTCGTCGCCCGCAAATCGAGCGATGGAGTAGTCATGTTTATCGGTTTTTCTGTCTTTGTTGCGAATGTTATTTTTTAATCGAGTGGCGAAGGCTTGAAGTACTTGGTCACCAATATCGTGCCCGTAGGTGTCGTTGATGTGCTTGAAGTTATCGATATCGAGAAAGACCAATGCGGTGATGCTGTCATCAGATGAGTGCTTGATTTCATCGAGCTTTGCGCGCGCCCAAGTCTCAAAGCTCCAGCGATTGGCAAGCCCAGTGAGCTGGTCAAAATATGCTAACTCCTCAATCCCCTCACGATACAGTGTTTGAATGTAATTGAGGACTTTCGTGTAGTAATACGAGAACGTGTGACACACAAACGCGGTCGCTATCAGGGTCAGCATCAATCTCCGCTCTATGATTTCTGTGGCTGTTGGCAGTCGATCTAAAAAAGCGACCCCAAAAAAGATCAGTAAAATGTAGGTGCCACTGAACAACAGACCGACCTTAAACTCATTAATTAATACCAGAGTGGCGACAATAGGATATAGCCATAGCATCTTGCCTGACGGAGCGTCGTTATACAGAAGTAACAATAACCCTTCGAACATTAAGACAGCACTTAGCCATAAGTCGGCGTATTGATGGTGCCGCTGGACTTTTATTACATAACTGATTGCTAAGCATGCCAAGGCACACAAAGCATGGAAAAAGCTTAAACCCCAGTTATTCTCAAGTGATTGAGCAATGAAACCATAAGTTAAACAGGCAGCGGCGATACTGGAGCATAAAAAGACAATTTTCTTTTTTCTTGTTGAACGGATGTCCGCCATTTCTTCTAAGCGCGCCCCAGCCAATGTCGACATTACGTATCCTTGCTTAATTAACGTGTACGCTTATTCTAGGCGGTATTTTCGCGATAAATAGAACAACAAAGTTTCCAAATGTGATATCAGTCATTTTTAGTGCAAAGCCATCAGTGTGATTTGGTGCGAGTGTTCAAAGAGGAATGGTGGCGCATGCAGGTTTTCATGACGGTTCTTCATAGCTCTATATGGTTGGACTGATAACTCAAAGTAATGTATCTAGTTAGACGCATTTATATTGATTATCCTAATTCTGTTCGGTGCTCGTTGATTGAGAGTATTGTTCACCAATCTCTGCTCTACGTATCGTCAAGGCATATGTCGTTTCGAAAATGCATTAGAAATATTTTTCCGAAACAGGGCGAAATATTGTTGTCGTTATGACCAATATGCGACTAGAATCCGCGCTAAATCACAACCTCATATCGAGCTTCGTTCGAGTCACTATTTTTAAACTGCTTCACAAAATTGTGAGGCAGTTTTTAGTTGTAGGAAAGGTTACAAGCATGCCTAAAAGCCAAAACATCAACCAACGAATGTCCATCGTGGCATTAGCTTGGCCAATTCTTGTCGAAATTTTGCTACGGACGGCTTTAGGAACCAGTGACGTGTTCATGCTGAGTGGCTACTCAGACAAAGCCGTATCCGCTGTTGGTGTGATCACGCAGATTACCTTCTTTTTAATCATCGTTTCGACGTTTGTCAGTAGCGGTACGGGGATTTTGATTGCCCAATACAATGGCGCTGGACGCGAGCAAGAGTCAGTGAGCGTTGGTGTTGCGAGTATTGCGTTGTCTGTGCTCGTCGGTGTGCTATTGAGTGTGATTGCCGTGCTTGGTGCGATATATCTACTCCCGTATTACGGCTTGGAAGCGCAAGTTGAGCAGTACGCTCATGAATATCTGCTGATAAGCGGTGCGATGACGTTTAACGTTACGATTGGCGTTGTTTTTACAACTATTCTGCGTAGTCATGGTTATTCACGTTCCCCAATGGTGGTGAATTTGATCTCGGGTGTGTTCAACATCATTGGTAACTATATTGCGCTTTACCAGCCATTCGGTTTACCTGTGTATGGTGTGCAAGGCGTGGCAATAGCAACCGTCGTCAGCCAAGTCATCGGTACGTTAATGTTATGGTTTATTCTCGCTCGCAGTAGCATTGAACTACCAATGTCGACTATGAAACAAGTACCGGCAGAGATTTACAAAAAAATCTTAAAAATCGGCGGTATGAACGCGGGTGAAGTGCTGTCTTACAACGTGGCGCAAATCTGCATTGTGTACTTTGTGGTGCAAATGGGGACGGCATCGTTAGCGGCTTTCACTTATGCGCAAAACATTGCCCGTTTCTCGTTTGCTTTCGCGCTGGCAATTGGTCAGGCTGCGCAAATTCAGACCGGTTACTACATCGGTAAAGGTTGGGTGAGTAGCATTTTAAAACGCGTACAAATCTACTTCTTAGTGGGGTTTGTGGCATCAACGGCGGCAACCACACTGATTTACCTGTTTAGAGAAGAGATTCTGCGCGTATTTACCGATCAACCAGAGATACTCGCATTGGCAGGTTCGTTAGTCATGGGCTCAATTTTGCTCGAGGCCGGACGTGTGTTTAACCTGATTTTTATCGCGGGGCTCAAAGGCGCGGGTGACATCAAGTTCCCAGTGCAAATGGGGATTTTGAGTATGTGGGGACTAGGCGTGCTTTTCTCTTACATCTTTGGCATCCACTTGGGTTATGGCGTTTTAGGGGCTTGGATGGCAATCGCTCTCGATGAATGGGTACGTGGTATCATCATGGCAAGACGTTGGCGCTCTCAGGTGTGGACCAAGTTTAAGGTGAGCTAACGGTTTTCGGTATCGCGCATCACGCTTATTCTGTTGTTAGAAAACAAAAAAAGGCACTGATAGTCAGTGCCTTTTTGTTATTTAAAATCGGGAAGACGTTAGAATTCGCACTCAGCTTGGAACACCATACGCTCTTTGCTGTATGGATGATCCAGCTCTAGCATCTCAGCATGCAGGTGTAAGCGATTCGATTTTTCGCCGTATAAACCATCACCAACCATCGGCATGTTTAACCCCATGTGATGAGCACTGTGTACACGTAGTTGGTGAGTTCGCCCGGTTTTCGGATACATGTATACCTTGCTGCGTCCATCTTTGACTTCAATCAGTTGCCAGTAGGTTTCTGCATGTTTCCCGTGTTCAAAACACACCAGTTGACGTGGGCGGTCGTCTGGGTCACCACGCATTGGCAGTGAAATTTCCCCTTCAGGCTCGTTTAATACGCCTTCGAGCAGTGCCATATAACGTTTTTGTACGCCGCGAGCCATAAACTGTTTTTGCAGACTTTTGTTCGCGCGCTTAGTTAAGGCAAACACCAAAATGCCAGAGGTCGCCATGTCGAGACGATGAATCACAAACGGCCCTTCCACATCAGGGTACATCGCTTGTAGGCGCGTATAAGCAGAGTCCTTGATAGTTTTACCAGGCACTGAAAGTAAGCCCGAGGGCTTGTTGACGACGACCATAGCGTCGTCTTGGTAGATTATCTCTAGTTCTTTGTCTTCTGCCCAATTCTCCGCCAATGGATTAGGTTCGACATCCAGCCCTTGCATCATATGGCCCAAAATCGGCTGACATTTGCTGTTGCACGATGGGTAGAATTTTTTGTGTTGGCGAACTTCAGACTTTGGCGACACACCCCACCAAAATTCTGCCAGCGCCAGCGGTTTGAATCCGTGTTTAAACGCGTATTGAAGCAGTTTTGGCGCAGCACATTCCCCCGCACCTGCTGGTGGAACTGGGTTTGTGGTGTCCGCAAAAATGTCCACCAAGTCGCGTGTTTTGCCATGGTTGTTTAGAAAGCGGTATTGTTTATGCAATTTGTGCTGCAAAGCGTTGGAGAGCGTTTTGCGCTGCTCTTTCAGGTGAGCAAGTTGCTGCTCTAACTCAGCCAAGCGCGCTTCTTTGATTGCAAGCTTTTCATCCCACGCTTGCTTTAAGTATTTGAGAACGTTTTTCTCGGCGACACTTTGCTTACCCAACTCATCCAATAAGATTTTGAGGTCATCGGCATTGAGTGTTTGCTCGCCCTGTTGACGCTGTCGTTTGCGTGCGGCGCGGCCGTCAATCATCACTTGGCGCTGTGTTTGCTCTTCTTGTTGATAAGCGGCTCGGTCGGCTTGTATTTGCGCTTTAAGATCTGCCAATTCCGGATTCGCGGCACAGGTTTTGTACTCCGCATTGGCGGCGTTGATGGCATCCGTTTCTGCGCGGAAGAAACCTTCATCGGTCAGCATGTCATACACAGGAGGGACAAACCCTGGAATCAAGTTTTGGTCAGCAATTTTGCCAGAAAACGCACTTAAAAATCCGAGTTCGCCTTGAGGGTTTTCTACCAGCACTACGCCAAACATTTTGCCTCGCCCCGTTTCTTCATTAACCAAACCAAAATCGTGTTCGAAGTCGGTTTGCGCTAATAAGTGCTGTTGCAATTGCTTTGCGGCCATAACGCAAAGAGGATGCGGCGTGTAGTAGAACGGAAACGTAAACTGCGTTGGCAATTCATAGCCAGAAATATCAGCAGTAAAACGAGTAAAACAATGTTCAGGCGAGTGCATGGTGGGTATCCGCGCGAGTAAAAAATCGAGCGAGGATTGTACCTGTTTGAGTCAGGATTGCCATGTCGGTGTTGGCACTCGCTCTTGGATTAAGAACAAGAGCGAGTGGGGAAGAGCTTATTGCAGTTTTTGTAATGCAAGCTTCCACTGTGCCGGTTTGTCGTAGTAGGTCGAGTGCGGCAAGGTCAAGTACTCGCCATTTACTTCTGCAATCAGGGTTGGATAACCACCAACGTGTAACTGTCGCATCAATTGTCGGCTAGAGCGAATTCTCTCATCTAGTTCGGCTTCGCTTAACGCCATGTTTTGCTCCCACGCATCACTTGTTAAACCTAGCGATTCTGCAATGGCTTTGAGCGTCGATGCTTCATTCACTTTTAACCCGAGCTGATAATGCGCAGATTGGATGGCCTTTAGCATGTGCCATGGATTCAGCCCCATTTTCTCCGCACTCAAGATCGCTTGTGTGGGTAGATAAGAATCAAGAACAAACGCATCTTCGCTTTTCACGCGTTGCAGATATGCTTCACCAAACGTTGCTCCGGTTTCGGTTGCGATACGAGCGTCACTGTTGATGATGTGCTGACGAAATTCAGATTCAATCGCGCGTTTCTCAATCATACCGCCGGGATGAAGCTCTACCTTAAATTGAGAGGTGTCCATCAAGGCTTCGATGAGTGGTGATGCCCCGTAGCACCAACCACACATGGGATCGAAGAAGTAATGCACGGTTACCATGACATTTCACCAGTATGCACTTTAGCACCGATTTCTAGCGCGATTGGCAATTGAGCTTCTGGGTATTTCGCTGACATGGTGTCAATGAGTTGAACGCTGTTATTGCTGTGTTTTTTCGCTTGCTGAAAATCCTGCAAGTATTGTTGCGAGTAGCGAATGGTGTCTGCGTTCAGCTTTGTGCCTGCTTTCATGTGACCAGGAATGACCACTTGAGGTTTAAGCGCAAGCATCTCGCTAAGTTGTTGCTCCCAAGCATTGATAGCGGTTTGGTCAGCGGCATCGGCCATCCACAAATGTACGTTTGAGTACACGGCTACGTTACCTAGAATCGCTTTGTTATCTGGAATCCATAGGTAAGGGCGGTGTGCTGATGTGCCATGGTTACCACGGATTTCAATCTTATGACCTTCTAGCTCTAATGATGCTTTATCGTACGCGACAGGGATCACTGGTTTTACCGGTGCGTTTGCGCCAAGCTTTGGCCCCCAGTACGCCAGCTTTCCAGCCAATTTCTCTTTAATAATTTTTTGAACCGCTGGCGTTGTGATGATCTGCGCATCAGGGAACTGTTGGTGTAAGGCCTCTGCGCCAAAGTAGTAATCTGGGTCCGCTTGGCTGATAAAAATGGTTTTAAGCGTTTTGCCTGAGTCCAGCACTTTAGCGGCAATGCGCATCGCGTCAGCTTTGGTGAAGCCAGTGTCGATAACCATGGCGTCAGTCTCACCGTATACCAAGGTTGAGTTTACGTGGAAGCTGTTACCGTCGGCGTTGTAAACCTCAAGAGTAAGGGGAGAGTGGTTTGCCGCTAGAACAGGGCTTGCCATTAAAATGGATGCAGCAATCAAAGTGAATTTTTTCATAATAAGCTCCTAAAGAATTTGGGGCCAAGCGACGATGGCTTGGGAACGGGAGCTATATTAGGAAATTGATACGCTCGAAAAAATACACAATAATGTGCATCACTATTTCTTATTTCGAGCAAATGTATGGATAGAGTAACGGCAGCAAAAGTATTTGTAGATGTGGTGTATTCTGGCAGTTTTACCGCTACCGCCGAGCGGTTAGACATGTCTCGGCCAATGGTGACTCGTTATGTAGAGTCGATGGAGAACTGGCTACAAACTCGTTTGTTGCACCGCACTACGCGCAAGGTGTCACTCACCACCGCAGGGGAGCGCAGCTTGCCTCAGATTGAGCGCTGGTTAAAACAGGCCGATACGTTGACGTCGAACATTGCCGCTGATGGTGAGCTGTCCGGAAAAATCCGTCTTGCGTCTAGTACTTCATTTGGATTCTCACAGTTGATCCCCGTAGTAAACAGTTTTATGCAAAAGCACCCCAAAGTGTATATCGACATAGATCTGCAAGATTCAGTGAGTGATCTAACCGAACAACGTATCGATCTGGCGATCCGAATTGCGTCAGATCCCGATCCTTCTTTGATTGGTAAGCCGATTGCGGTGTGCGAATCGGTGTTGGTAGCATCACCGCAATATTTACAAACTCACCACGCGATCGCGCATCCCCGAGATTTATCTTCACACGACTGTTTGGGTTACAAAAACTTTGAGCGTCACGTATGGCATTTGTCTCAGGGCGACCAGTTCGAATCGGTGGGAATTGAGTGTCGCCTAACCAGCAATGAGGCCACGGCGTTATTGCATGGCGCTTTGCAAGGCATGGGTATTTCGATGCTGCCAACCTATTTGAGCAATATCTATCTCAAATCGGGTCAGCTTGAGTCGGTGTTGCCGGATTGGAAGCCAAATGATCTCAACATTTACGCGCTGTATTCATCACGTAAACACTTGTCTCCTGCGGTGAGAGCTTTCATCGATCACAGTGAAGATTACTTTAAACAGCATCCTTGGTAATAGCGAAAGGCGTCGTCATCCCGACTTGAGATTCATACAAGATCCTGTACCTTACATGGATATATTTTCGCAGCGTCATTTAGAGTTTTAGTTAATGTCACAAGTTCGCATCAAATTTATTGCTTCCGATATGGATGGCACATTGCTTGACCAATACGGTCGTTTGGATCCAGAGTTTTTCGATCTGTTTTTGCAACTGGAAGAGCAAGGTATTTTGTTCTCCGCTGCGTCTGGTCGTCAGTATTACAGTCTGCGAGACACGTTCGCGCCAATCAAAGACAGACTGTTGTATGTGGCTGAAAACGGCACCTTAGTGATGTACCAAGACAATGAGCTCTACAGTTGTACCATTCCTAAAGCGGAAGTGTTGGAGATTGTGAAAGCGGCTCGTGAGATTGACGGGGCGAACATCGTATTGTGTGGCAAGCGCTCGGCGTACATCGAAACGCATGATCAGCAATCGCTGGAAGAATTTCAAAAGTACTACCACCGCTGTGAATATGTGCCGGATTTGCTTGAGGTCGAAGACGAGTTTATTAAGGTAGCAATTTGTCACTTTGATGGTTCGGAAGAGCTCCTGTTCCCGACCATGAACGCAAAGTTTGGCGCAACGCATAAAGTCGTGGTGAGTGCAAAAATCTGGCTGGATGTGATGAATGCCGAGGCCTCTAAAGGTGCGGCCATTCAGCATCTTCAAGAGACGATGAATTTTACTCCGGCAGAAACTATGACGTTTGGTGACTACCTCAATGACCTCGAAATGCTGCAAGTCAGTGAGCATTCGTACGCGGTTGCCAACGCGCACGAAGAGATTAAGAAAATTGCTCGTTATTCTGCGCCAAGCAACCAAGAGGCTGGGGTACTCAAAGTGATTAAAGAGAAAGTATTAGCGAAGTAACGCTCATTCTTTCGATGTTATTTTCTTCTTCACGTAAAAAGCCCCGCAGTGTATGCGGGGCTTTGTTTTTTTGGGGGGAGTAAGGTTCCCGTTTTAGCGTACGTACTTGGCGGTTGCGCTGACTAAAAAGTGCTGCAATTTCCCGTCTGATTTTGGCACCCACAAGTCGTTATGATAATGGTAAATACGGCCATTGACGGTCACAGACAAGGTATTATCACCCGTTTTCTCCATGCGAATAAACTGATCCGAAGTGACCAAAAACGGCTCTTGCTCTTCAATGCTCTGGCCCGTTGCTAATACGAAGTAGCCGAATCGGTTGCCAGCATCCGGATCGGTTGAGTAGATTCGATGTCCAACGAGGCTGTAGTCGTCGTTGAGTGCCTGCTCAAGCGTTTTTTGCCCGATGGTTTCGTGCGATGGAATAAATACCCAAGCCAACACACCTGCCGCAATGACTGCCAGTAGAAGCAGTACTTGCATGAACTTTCTCATCATATATACCGTTTAACGTTGAAATTTCATTTTGTACATGCGCTTATCCGCTATGCTGATAAGAAAGTCAACATTGTCACTGTCTTTAGGGTATTGCGCTAAGCCCATGCTTGTTGAAAGTGTTGAGACTTTATCGGAGTTTAATATTTGTGCATCAAAGACGGTATTTATCTGCTCACGTACGTTCTCTTCATTGAGATATTCACCTTCAAGGATAACCGCGAACTCATCTCCTCCCATGCGATAAACAGTAAAATCATTGAGTGCCATAGAATTAAGCCGCCTAGCGATTTCCCGCAGTACAGTGTCGCCAACTTGGTGTCCGTGTGTGTCGTTGACTTCTTTAAAACCATTTAAATCTAGAATCCAGAGAGAAAAGGGCCTTTTTTCTTGAGTAAATTTGTTTAGGGTTATGAATAGTGCATTGCGGTTCCCTAGGTTCGTCAAAGGGTCGCTTAGCGCCAATTTTCTATGAAAATGGGATTCACGATAAAAGAAATAAGTTAGAGAGATAATCGACAAAACGAACGTCGCAAACAACATATATTGTGCTTGCATTAAGCGCTGGGTTTGACCTTTTTGTGCTTCATAAGCTTTACTGCTTAGACGGAAGTTTTGATTAACGAAGTCTATTAAGCCTAAATATAGTGTTTGAGTTGAACGATAAAATGCAGCAGCAGCTTGGCTGTCACCTGTTCTAGCTTCCACTAGTTGTTTTTCTAGCTCTTTGAACTCTTCAAAAAGATTAATGAAGTAAAGGTGCATGTTGTTCCGAGAAAAGAACTTATTGGCTTTCGTGCTACTGGTCAATAAGTCAAAGCGACTCCACGCTAACTCGTATTGAAGCTCTGCACCATCAATATTCAATACGTTTTCATCTAACCGTCTGGCCTCGCCGACAAGTTCTGATAGTTCTTTGGAGAGTTGGAATAAAAACCAAGTCGCTTGTTTTTGTTCGTTATTAAAATTTTGTGAGAGTGAACGTGTTTGCTGTAAAAGCACGACATTCGCGAGAAGCAAAGAAACGGCAAACACCACCAGCAGCATTTTGCTGGTGGTAGAATATTGCAATATTCTTTGTTTCTTAGAATAGGGTTCTGATAACTTCATTCTTATTATTTTTCTTTTATTTCATTTACTTGCCATACCATTTGCGCATGATATTTATTGTAGTTTAGCTCTGGATAGAGATTGAGTGGATATATCACCCAGAAAGGGCCTTTATTCCTGACTTTTATGTAATTCTGATCTTGTTGATAAGCCAGTATTGGTTGATATCGAAGAATATCTTGTCGGGACAATGTCGAGTGATAGTCGTTTAAGCTGCTGATATCAACCTGCTCTGGTACCTTTCCGTAGACGTGTGTAAGCAGCGTGCTGAGTTTAACGCCTAAAAACTCTGACGAGGCAGGAAGCCAAGGCAATGTCATCGTGTAGCTAGTGGTAGGTAAAGCTTGGATCTCTTCCAGTTCCAGTATGACACTAGGCTGCTGGCTACTACTAAATACGATCGTATTTGCAGACAAGAATGGCGCAACAAAAAACAGACCTAGCGCGACTATCTTTTTCATCATATGCCCTTTTGAGTTTTATTCTTTTTTCTTAGCTAGGACAAAGGTGCTAGCGGTAATTTATTTATAATTATAGAGCCAACCGGATGAGATTTTATAATACGTTATGTTTCAAAAATAACTGTCGGTTTACGTCACGTCAAGGTTATTAAGTTGCTTCTTAATTAAAAGCTCAGAGTATTGGGATGATGGTAGAGTTTCGTAATGATTTCGCGGTATTTAATTGGTTTTTAGTGCAACTTTGTGTCATTTTTAATAAAGATACTGTGTCGGAAATGAGAATTTAATAAGGCGAGAAATGGATGTCGAATTTGTTCTTAAGTTACATTATTTTACATATTTAAATCATCGATATTCAGATATGTATTTGTTAGTACGTAAAGAAAATAAAGTCACCTAGTTTTGGTGACTTTATTTTTTATTTCATGAGCTTACTTAAATTAACTATGCAAACAAATATTTTGCATGGAAGTTGAGGTGCTCTTCAATAAAGCTTGAGATGAAGTAATAGCTATGGTCATAGCCTGGTTGCATTCTCAAGGTTAGGTTTGAATCGTGTATTCTTGCCGCAGCAATCAGCGCTTCCGGTCTAAGCTGCTCATTTAAGAAGCCATCAGCATCACCTTGATCAACCAAAATTGGTAATGGTGATTGTTGTTGTTTTAGAAGTTCACTTGCATCGTATTGCTTCCAGCTTTCAAGCTCCTTGCCTAAGTAAGCAGTAAAGGCTTTTTGTCCCCAAGGGCATTGCATTGGGTTACTGATTGGACTGAACGCTGAAATAGAACGGTACTGTTCTGAATTTTTCAGACCAATGGTGAGCGCTCCGTGGCCGCCCATACTGTGACCGGAAATTGACTTCACGTCAGAGACTGGGAAGTTACTTTCGATGATCGCAGGCAACTCCTCAGTCACATAGTCGTACATACAGTAATGCAGTGACCAAGGTGCTTGCGTCGCATTAAGGTAAAAGCCAGCTCCTTTTCCTAGGTCATAGCTTTCGTCGTCAGCGATACCTTCGCCTCTCGGACTTGTGTCTGGTGCAATGATCGCAATGCCAAGCTCGGCCGCCATACGAAATGCGCCCGCTTTCTGCATAAAGTTCTCATCGGTACACGTTAAACCAGAGAGCCAGTATAGCGCGGGTACGGGATTTGATTTCGTTGCGTTAGGTGGCAAGAATATCGCGAAGCGCATGGTGCAGTTTAGGGCATTGGATTCGTGTGTATATTGCTTGTGCCAACCGCCAAACACTTTGGCTTGGCTTACATTTTCAATGGTCATGAATAAACTCTCTAATTAGCAGAAGGAATTCAGGCTCCCCAAAAGGAGAGCCTGAGGCAGCATTATTGATCCATATGGATAACTGTTCGGATGCTCTTACCTTCATGCATCAGATCAAACGCTTTGTTGACGTCTGCTAATCCCATTGTGTGGGTAATGAACTCCTGTAAGCCGAATTCACCAGCCATGTAACGGTTTACGATTTCTGGAAGCTCAGAGCGACCTTTAACGCCACCGAAAGCGCTGCCACGCCATACACGACCAGTTACCAGTTGGAATGGACGAGTTGAGATCTCTTGACCTGCACCAGCAACACCAATGATGACTGACTCACCCCAACCTTTGTGACAGCACTCAAGTGCTTGGCGCATCACGTTTACGTTACCGATACATTCGAATGAGTAGTCAACACCACCGTCTGTCATTTCAACAATCACTTCTTGAATTGGCTTGTCGAATTTTTGTGGGTTGATGCAATCAGTTGCACCAAGTTGTTTCGCTAGGTCGAATTTGCTTTCGTTGATGTCTACACCGATGATGCGGCTGGCACCAGCCATGCGAGCACCGATGATTGCAGAAAGACCGATACCGCCGAGACCAAAGATTGCCACTGTGTCGCCTTTTTCAACTTTAGCTGTGTTTAATACCGCACCCATACCAGTGGTTACGCCACAACCTAGAAGACAAACTTCTTCAAGTGGTGCTTCTTTGTTTACTTTCGCTAGTGAGATTTCTGGAAGAACCGTGTACTCAGAGAAAGTAGAACAACCCATGTAGTGGAAGATAGTTTCGCCGTTGATAGAGAATCGGCTTGTGCCATCTGGCATTAGGCCTTTACCTTGCGTTTCACGAACGGCCTGACATAGGTTCGTTTTGCCAGATTTACAGAACTTACACTCACCACATTCAGCAGTGTAAAGTGGGATAACGTGGTCGCCAACTTCAACGCTTGTTACGCCTTCGCCAACCATTTCAACGATACCGCCACCTTCGTGACCAAGGATTGAAGGGAAGATACCTTCAGGATCGTCACCTGATAGTGTGAATGCGTCAGTGTGACAAACACCAGTTGCTACGATGCGTACTAGCACTTCGCCGGCTTTTGGAAGTTGTACATCCACTTCTTCCATTTTAAGCGGCTCACCTGCAGCCCAAGCGACCATTGCTTTTGATTTTATGTGAGTTTGACCAGGTTTGATTTCAAGCGACATTGGATGTTTCCTTTATATTTTCAGTATATGGAGTGACGTAATAAGCGTAGTTAAGGTTTGCTTACCGCGCTTCGTCGTTTTGTTGGTGCTCATTTTAGGTGTTTCAGTAAAAATGATAATCCGTCCATTTTGAAAATGATTTTTACATATGCGTAATAATGATAAGGTGAGCGTGTAAAAAGAGTGCGATGCCTCCTTAAAGCGGAAGGGAAATGGAAAAGGTGATTGACCTGAAGTTAGATAGAGGGGCTAAAGTAGAAAACTGTCAAACCATCAGCTAAGTAAGAGTGATTATGAATAAGACGGATCTGAGTGCCTATTTAACCAAGCTAGGCTTGCCTAGTGAATTGCCCGCCGATTTGGAGTCATTGCACAGAATTCACGTGGCGCAGCATCGTTGCCTGCCGTTTGAGAATTTTGACATCGCATTGCAGCGAGGCGTCTCTGTTGAGATTGAAGATATTATTCAAAAAACCGTGTACCACTCTCGCGGTGGTTACTGCTTTGAATTAAATGGTTTAATGCTTGATGTGCTCAACACTCTTGGGTTTGAAGCGCGAAGTTTGCTAGGGCGTGTACATGTGTCTGGTACACCAACAGGTCGTAGTCATCAAATCACGTTAGTGACGTTAGAGGAACAAACATGGATTGTCGATGTGGGTTTTGGCTCCAATACCCCTCGAGCGCCATTGCCATTTATCCTTGACCAAGTGATTCAGACGGATTTACAAACCTTCCGTTTTGTCAAAGATGCTCAGTTTGGTTATTTCCTCCAAGTGCTTTCAACCGATGGAACGGACACGTGGAACAATCTATACAGCTTTGACCTAGAGTTTGTGTTTGCTGGTGACATTGCATGTAGCAACTTCTTTACCTCGACTTCGCCTAATTCGCGTTTTACTAGCGCAAGGGTCGCTGCTAGAGCGACAGAAAGTGGGTTGGTGACGCTGCTTAACTACACACTCAGATGCACAAATCATGAAGCGCTAACAGAAATAGAGCTAGAGCCAGGTCAAGCCTACCTGGATGCGTTGAAAGAATATTTTGGTATTGAGCTTGATGCGCAATACGACGATCTTCGTCCGTTACCTGACGCGTAAAGTTTTCCCGTTTTCAAAGCGTAGCTCGACGAGAACAATGTAATCACTATTTGTCTAGAAGAGGTCGACAGGAATACAGCATGGCGAATTGGGAAGGAGTCAGCGAGTTTGTTGCCGTAGCGGAAACTAACAGCTTTACAGCTGCCGCGGCTAAACTGAAAACGTCAGTGGCACAAATCAGTCGCCGCGTATCGGCACTTGAAGAGCGTCTTGCGGTTAAGTTACTGCATCGCACGACGCGAAAAGTTTCTCTGTCTGAAGCTGGACAGCTTTATTATCAGCAGTGCAAACACTTGGTCGAAGGGCTAGAACTAGCTGAGCTTGCTGTAACGCAAATGCAAACCGAACCGCGAGGTTTGCTGCGTGTGACAGCGCCTGTGACCTATGGGGAAATGAACCTCGCACCGCTCTTGCATCAGTTTTTGGAGAAGTACCCGCGTGTGGACCTCGATTTAGTTCTGACCAATCAAAAACTGGATTTGATAGAGCAAGGGGTAGACGTGGCGATTCGTCTTGGCCGCCTGCAAGATTCCAGCATGATCGCAAAGCGTCTTTCGTCGCGTCAAAATTACGTGTGTGCTAGCCCTATGTATTTGGAGCGATTTGGCGAGCCTCACACATTATCCGAACTGGCTCGACATCAGTGCCTAGTTGGTTCGGTCGATTATTGGCATTTTAAGGAAAATAAACGCGATAAGTCTTTGCGCGTATCGGGGAGAATTAAATGCAATAGTGGTTTTGCGCTAATGGGCGCCGCCAAACGTGGTTTGGGTTTAGTGCAGTTGCCGGACTATTACGTTCAAGAAGCTCTAGATAACGGTGAGCTAGTCGAGGTGCTGACCGATTACCGAGACGACCGTGAAGGCATTTGGGCACTGTATCCACAAAGCCGAAATTTATCGCCCAAAGTGAGGTTGTTAATCGACTTTTTAGCGCAGGAACTAGCGGATTAGAGTTTTCATGAACTTTAATACAACTGAAGTTGCTAAAACGCCCAGTGATGCCGGGCGTTTTTATTAGGATGAGAGCTGGAATCGAAAAGACATGAATCACTATTGGTTGGATTCCGCGTCTTCACGTTTAATCACTTTGTGCCCATCTTCAGACACGCCTTGCTTCCAATAGCTGCTGATGTAGATATTCTCGCGATCGACTTCTTTCTCATTGCGGAAATATTGGCGCAGCGCGCGCATTGAATCGAACTCACACGCACACCATACCGAAGCGTTACCGTCTAACCACTCGAGTTCGCGAACGCTATCAGCCAAGGTTTGCTGTTCAGTTAGCCAAATCAACTCCATACCGGCTGGCGCTTGTAGGGGTTGAATGTCGGCTGGAGACATCACGCTGATCACAGCGTAGCCTTTGGCCTCTTGTGGCAACGTACGAATTTTCGCAGAAAGCGCTGGAAGTGCGGTCATATCGGCAGCCATGAAGAACCAATCCGCCTCAGTATTTAAGTTGGAGATGCTACCTGGCCCAACAATGCTGATCGTGTCGCCTTTTTGCGCGGCCATTGCCCAACGCGCTGCAAATCCGCATTGCAGATCTTGCGTTACGTGTCGGACGAAATCCACTTCGATTGAACTGGTTTCTGGATGAAAGCGTCGGATAGTGTAGGTGCGCATGATTGGTCGGTCGTCTTCTGGCAGGATGCTCAGATCCGCGCCGCCCATATCGTTAAACAGTAATTTGATGTAACTGCCTTCGCAGTCACGAGGAAAGTGGCTCAGCGCCTCACCTTGCAAGGTAATGCGCTGCATGTTTGGAGTGATGGTTTCTGTGTCTGTGACAACAAGCGTTTTAGGTTGAGGCTTCTTTTTCATTGTTACTTTACTCGATAATTATTCTCTTTCTCATTTAAAGATTATCAAGTTCCCTAACAAGAGGGTAGCGTCTTTAAACAAATTTACACTGTGAATTAACGCCAAAGCCTCAAGCAAAATGCAGTATCTGTCCTTTCCCAATTACGTAAAGTGAGTCGTTTTTTAACCCAAAATAGACTTATATCATTGGAATCGTAGACAAAAGCAACAGCGCAGCCATGCTGTAGTTGAACCCCTTAACGCGTTTATCGGTGGTCAACCAACGCTGCAATTGCATACCTGCCGCCGTCCAAAATGTTACCGATGGCAAGTTGGCTAAACAGAAGATACCGGCGATAAAAGTCAGTTCGAGCCATGCACCGCCACTGCTGTATACCGTAATGGCCGTCAACGCCATCGACCAACCTTTTGGGTTCACCCATTGGAATGCAACAGCCCCTAAAAAAGACATCGGGCGAAAATCGTGTTTTGCTTCGGTTTTGTCGCTGGTGGCGATTTTGTACGTCAAGTACAGCAAATAACTCAAGCTCAATACTTTTAAAATCGAGTGGGTTAGCGGGTAGGCATGGAACAGGCTCATCAAGCCAATACCCACCAAAATTAGCATGGCACCAAAGCCGAAGGTAATGCCCAACATGTGTGGGATAGTGCGTTTAAAGCCGACATTTGCCCCTGAGGTCATCAACATAATGTTATTGGGACCCGGCGTAAAAGTGGAGACAAAAGCGAACAACGCCAAAGCGCCCAGTTGATGATATTCCATAGATTGTTCCTTGAATCAGTTCTCGATAAGTAAAGAACAACTATAAGTAGAACTGAGGTCAATATTGTGCTTTTATTTGATGATTAGAAACTAAATAAGCAATGAAACATCATCATGGATAGATTTGACGAAAGAATATTGCAAGTGCTCAAACGAGACGGAAGAATCTCCAATGTGGAGCTGTCGGAACGCGTTGGTTTATCTCCGTCTGCAACCTTACGCCGAGTGCAAGATTTAGAGCGTAAAGGCGTGATCAAAGGCTACCGAGCGGTACTGGATAATCAGCAACTTGGCGTGGGTTTTGTCGCTTATGTGTCGATTGGTTTGGCCTCGCACTCTAAGCAGGCGCAGTTGGGTTTCGAAGAGCATGTGCGTTTTGTAAACGAGGTGGTGGAATGTCACAACATCACTGGTGCGAACGAGTATTTGCTGCGTGTGGAAACGCAAGATCTCGCCGCTTATAAAGCGTTTCACGCTGATGTGTTGGGTGAGTGCGAACACGTCAAGTCGATCACAACCATGGTGGTGATGGACACACCAAAAGACGAGCGCTAGCCAAACGAGAGTGACAGTTTTTGTGGCACACGAATTTGAAGTGACTCGAAAGAGTCAGTCGAGTATGAGAATGGTTCACAACAAATGCTGGAAAGCAGATGGCACTCTTACAATTTCCATATTTATTCTCACCTTCTAAATAATCCCATCCTGCTAGTTTTGCTTAAACCGCTTGTGTTTCAGAGCGGCGAGTCAGCAAAATTAAGGATGAACGATGAAATCACATGTAACACTTCCTCTTTTGAGCTTAAGCGCTGTTGCCGCATTGAGCTCATTTAACGTCAACGCCCACGGCTGGGTAGAATTTCCAAGTGCTCGTCAGAATACGTGTTATTTAGACGGTGGTTTTTGGACCAACGAGATCCCTAACCAAGCGTGTAAAGCGGCTTTTGAAGAATCTGGCGCGTATCCGTTTGTGCAGCGTAGCGAAATTGCAGCAAACGTACCAAATTACCGAGATATGGAGCATGTGAAAGCCGTGGTTCGCGACGGTGAGCTATGTTCTGCTGGCGATGCAGCTAAGAAAGGCTTGAACATTCCTTCTCCAAACTGGCAGCGCACCAATGTTACGCCAGATGCAAATAACCAGATTGAATTGGTGTTTTACGGCAAAGCGCCGCACAACCCATCGTACTGGGAATTCTATCTCACCAAGCCAACTTATGATGATTCAAAACCTCTTACTTGGAGTGATTTAGAGCTGATCGACACCGCAGGTGATGTGTATGTTGATGCGGAAAAACGCTACCGTATTCAGGTGACTTTCCCTGCTGATCGTTCCGGCGATGCGGTGCTTTATACTCGTTGGCAGCGCATTGATGTCGCTGGGGAAGGCTTCTACAACTGTAGTGACATTACGTTAAACGGAACGGGTACGACGCCACCGACTGACCCTGTTGATCCAACCGAACCAGGCAACAATCTGACATCTCTAGGCTACTTTGTTCAGCAAGGTTTTGGGCCAGTAGAGTCTGGCGATACGGTGCGTTTCCGTACGTTTAATGCGACGGGGAATGAAATTGTCGATATTTCACTACCAATCAGCGCAAACAATACGGCGACTTGGGCTGCAGAAATAGCAGATCAATTTAACGCGCAGCAAACGGGCGATTGGTATGTTGGCATTTGGCATCAAGAGATGAACCACTACATGTTCGATAGTAAGAACGTGAATGCAAACCAAGTATTAGCGCCAAGTGCAGACTTCAGTTATGCGTTGTCACTGATCAAAGCGGATGTACCGCCACCAGTTGAACCAACCAACTTGTGGGACAAGACGGCCGTTTACAACCAAGGTGATGTGGTGACACACAACGGCAAAGAATGGACTGCCCAGTGGTGGACGTCTGGTGAGGAACCAGGCACAACGGGTCAATGGGGTGTATGGCGTTAAGCCAGTTATTTGGGCCCTGAACAGTAAACCCTTCTCATGTGAGAAGGGTTTGTTTTTTCAGTCTAAAACGATCACTTTGGTTGAGTGGTTGTCTTGAAAATCAGAGCACATATCGTTATTCGCTTGCTCTCCACTCGCTCCAGTTGAGCATCGCGTAGTCTGCCAGTTTTAGCATCGGAATGTCTTCGTGCGTATCACCGTAGGCATAAATAGACGCAAACTCGTCGAGCGAAAACGTGGCCCTAACGCGCGAGACTTTTCTTTCTAAACTGCAATCACCTTGCTGGTAAAAGCCACTCAGTTTTGGCTGTTCTGAGATCAGTTCACTGCACAGCAAGTGGTAACCGTTCACTTCACACCAAGGCTTGAGATATGCATTGAGTGATGCCGACACCACCACAATGGTATCGCCTCTGTGTTGATGCCACGCCAACCTTTCCATCGCTTCTGGCCGTAAGTACAGCGGGATCACTTCATGGGCAAACTGAGTGCCAATCGCTTCAATTTTCTGCGTTTCTTTCCCTGAAAATGCAATAAAACTGCTGAGAGGGCGCATAACACGAGCGGGTAACACTCCGAGTTTGTACAGCGCATAAAATGGCATGATAGCGACCTTTCCTACTCGTTTGCGCAGGCCATAAGCAGAATAGTGGAGGAAAAGGCTAAACATATCCTCTCGGGTGATGGTGCCATCAAAATCAAACAGTGCCAGTGACGGCTTAGTAGTATCGAGCAAACTCAGCGCCTATTTTTGGGTTTAAGATCGTTTTGTGTTTATTGATAAAACACCGCCAACCAGATGGTTTCTTGCGTTGGGTCAGTCCAGCTCACTTTGTGTTTGGTATGAGCTGGAATCGTAACGTGATCGCCTGCCTCAAGTCGTTGCACTACACCTGATTCAAAAGTCAGCTCTCCAGCTCCTTTAAGAACCAAGACCCATTCATGTTCTTCTTGATCGTACCAGCCACTTTCGGGCGAGGTTTGCCCTGTTGAGACAATGCGTTCTATACGCAGGTTTTTGTGGGTCAGCAGGTCTTCGAACACTTCCTCGTCGAGGTTATTCGGTAAGTCTTTAAACAGGTTCATGGCCTTTCCTTAGAGAATGATCAATCCAAAAGGCGCAAGCAATTGCTCTTGTTGCCAATCACAAATTTTAACACCAAACAGAGAAACGCGGCGAACATCCAGCCCGTCTAGTTCGACATGAGTCAGATCACATTGCTCAACGTTAAAGGTTCCCCATTGTTCTGGCGAGAATTCGCAGCGAGATAAATCCGAGCCTTTGAGAGTTGCCCCTGCGAGGTTCGCACCGTTCCAACGGTTTTCAAAGAGGTCACATTTTTCTAGTAACACTCGTTCGAAGTTACAGTAGGTGAGGTTGCAGCCAGTAATAAAAGCAGAACAGAAAAACATGGTGTTACTGACGCGATTAGCAAAGTTCGCACCTTGGAAGTTTGCCCCTTTGAGATCGCACTTACGCAGCTCCAAGCCCATACAATTTGCGCCGTTAAACAGGCTCATCGCCAACATACAGTTCGTAAAGCTGGCGTCTTTTAAGTTCGCGAAGCGAAAACTACACCCTTCTAGCGCTTTGGATTCGATAAAGCGACAGTCGATGAACTTAGCATCGCGCAGATCGGCATGGTCGAAACAGCACATATAAAAGTGGCAGTTTTTAAAGGTGGCATTCTGAAAATCGTGATGAGAAAAGTTTTCTCGTTCAAAAATGAGGTCGGTTTTTAACATGTCTTCTCCTTAGCTGCGAGCAGACTAGCACTCCAAGTGACTGATTTTCCATAAAAATAACTTCTTGTATTTCAGTGTTTTACAAACCCCTCAAATCGCGATTTTAAGGGGTCAAACGAGCTTTTTAAGTGGTTTTTTTTTGAAAATAGAAGAAGTAGAGGACGAAAAAAGTTTTTACTGGCTACGAGCCTTAACGAGAGGATTCGCATTTATGGGTATGCATGGCAACTCACACGCACAGTTTGCATTACAGAATTGTATCCTATTTGCATAATTTGTTGATCAATATGGCGTTTCTCCATACAAAAAACCTATATTTTTCACAAATTGATTTCCATCAAAATAGTAGGGTTTCTATGTGCTAGATTGCGCACAGCTCAAAAAGATATAGATACCCGTGTGCTTCAAGGCGCTGAGTTTACTTGAAATCTCAGATCAGTTAGCAGGCACCCCTTTGGGTACGACATAACGAAGCCCTACGAAAGGAAATAAAAATGAAAAAAACAATCTGCAGTCTAGCAGTGGTTGCTGCACTCGTGTCACCAAGTGTTTTCGCTCATAAACAAGGTGACTTCGTTCTTCGTGTTGGTGCGGCGTCTGTCGTTCCAAACGACAGCAGCGATAAGATTCTTGGTTCTCAAGAAGAATTGAAAGTGGATTCAAATACGCAGCTTGGTTTGACGTTTGGCTACATGTTTACAGACAACATCAGTTTAGAGCTTCTAGCAGCAACACCATTCAGCCACGATATTTCAACAGACTTGTTAGGTCTTGGTGATATCGCGGACACCAAACACCTTCCACCAACGCTTATGGTGCAGTACTACTTTGGCGAGCCACAAAGTAAGTTCCGTCCATACGTGGGTGCAGGTCTCAACTACACCATGTTCTTTGATGAGGGCTTCAATAGCACGGGTAAAGGCGCTGGTCTTTCAGATCTTAAGTTGGATGACTCATTCGGTCTAGCAGCGAATATTGGTGTGGACTACATGATCAACGATCAATGGTTCCTCAACGCTGCTGCGTGGTACGCAAACATTGAAACAGAAGCAACTTACAAAGCAGGTGGAGAGAAGCAAAAAACCGACGTCAAAATTAACCCTTGGGTATTTATGATCAGCGGCGGTTACAAGTTCTAAGAAAAACCAGTAGTTACACGCACATTACTATTATTGGCATGACTTTGGGGGCGGTTACGGGGACTGCCCCTCTTTTTTATCCTCGTTTTGATTGCACATCATTTACTCCACTTAGCAACATGCAAAATTGGATCTTTACCTTGCAGATCATTTTATTGTCGGAAGATCGAAAAGTCCTACACTGATCACATAATTGAACAAGTGGACAATATAAATGAGCGACGACATCGCAAAGCATTCCTCCTCCAGATCTAAGCTGGTAAAAACTCTTTTCTTTACTCTCTGTGTTATCGCATTTGGTGCGATGTATTGGTCTTGGCAGTATTCAGACAGTCACCCAAGCACGGAAGATGCCTACGTTAGGGCAAAAATTTTGTCGGTAGCGCCTCAGGTAAAAGGCCAAGTGGTTTCCGCGGATGTCAAAGACTTCCAATCTGTTAACAAAGGTGACCTACTGCTGAAGATAGATTCACGCCCATATTTGTTGGCAGTGAAGCAAGCAAAAGCGGCATACCAATTGGCGGTCCAGCAACATGATGTTGCCGATAAGCAGGTAACTGAAGCTGTTGCGGGCTTAGATGCGGCGCGCTCTAACCTGATAGAAGCGCAAGTGGAGTACAAACGTACGGATTCCTTGGTGAAACGCAAACTGGCGTCGAACCAAGATTTAGATACGGCAAAAAACAAACTAGCCAATGCCCAAGCGAGCCTGGAGCAAGCGCGCGCGACGGTAGAAAAAGCCATTGCGAACCGTGGTGAAGAAGGCGCAGAGGCTGCGGTTGTTCAACAAGCGGGAGCACAGTTAGCGCAAGCAGAGCTGAACTTGAGCTACACCGACATTACGTCACCAGTGGATGGCATTGCCGGTGAGATCAATACGCACGTAGGCTCGGTCGTTAGCGTGGGTCAAACGTTGTTCCCTGTGATTTTAAAAGACAGCTATTGGGTACGCGCGAACTTTAAAGAAACCGATCTTACTCATATTAAACCTGGCATGCATGCGGATGTGGTGATTGATATGTACCCAGACGTGGTGTGGAAAGCAACGGTAGAGCAGCTGTCGCCTGCGAGTGGTACATCGTTCTCCTTGATGCCACCAGAAAACGCAACGGGTAACTGGGTTAAAATCAAACAACGTTTCCCTGTACGTTTGGCATTAGAAGTACCGGCCGATGCGCCGCAACTTCGCGTGGGTGCGAGCTCAGAAGTCACCATTGATTTGCAAAGTAGCGTGCAATGAACCATCAAATTACGGCAGACAAACGGGGGATTGCCACCGTCGCCGTGATGCTTTCTGCCATCATGGTGTTAATCGATATGACCGTTGCGAACGTGTCGCTATCGCACATGATGGGCGCGTTGGGCGCAACGGCAGACCAAATTACTTGGGTGCTGACGGGTTACAGCATGGCGGAAGCGATCTTCATTCCGATGACCAGTTTCTGGGTGTCGCGCTTTGGTGAACGCAAAGTCATGCTGGTTGCTGTGATCGGTTTTGTAATTGCCAGTGCGCTTTGTGGGCAAGCACAGTCTCTTGAAGAGATGGTGCTATTTCGCATTATCCAAGGCGCTTTCGGCGCGTCGGTGATTCCATTGGCGCAGTCGACGTTAGTGCAGATTTATCCGTACGAGCAAAAAGGCAAAGCGATGGCGATTTTCTCCATCGGCATTTTGCTTGGTCCTATTTTGGGCCCAGTCGTGGGTGGCGTGATCACCGACAACATCAATTGGCGCTGGATATTTTACATCAACTTGCCATTCGGTTTGATTTGTACCTCTTTGATTTATCGCTATATCCACATCGACAACAAATCCAAACCCAACTTTGACTGGTGGATCATCGGTTACATGGCGTTAGGTGTGGGCGCGTTGCAGTTTGTGTTGGATAAAGGTAACGAAGAAGACTGGCTCAACTCACGCATGATCCAGACCGCGATATTACTCGCTGTCATGGGGTCGGTGATGTGGATTTATCGTAGCTGGAAAACCAAAAGCCCAATAGCGCCATTATGGCTGCTTAAAGACCGAAATCTTATGGTCTCGTCGTTGATGATTGCCGTGGTGTCGATGGCGATGTTTGGCCTGACGACTCAACAACCGATGCTGTTGGAAAGCTTGCTGGATTATCCGGTCTCAACCACTGGCTTATTAATGGCACCGCGTGGATTGGCGTCAGCGGCGATGTTGATTTTGGTGATTAAGCTCAATCCGCAATTCGATCCCAGAATCAAAATAGTCTTTGGCTTGAGCTGCATCGGGATTGGTAGTTATTTGATGACGCAATACTCACTGCAGATCGATACATTTTGGATTGTGATGCCGAGTATGATTCAGGGAATGGGGCTTGGTTTAACCTTCTCGACGCTGTCCACCTTGGCGTATTTAACGATTCCGAAAGAGCAATCTGTCGCGGCGGCGAGTATTTACAATCTGTTCCGTACGATTGGTAGTTCGTTTGGTATCTCTATCGCTACCACGTTCCAATATCGTGATAGTCAGCAGCAATGGCATGCGCTGGGTGAGGGTATTAATCCTTATAATCCTAACTTGCATGACTGGGCGGCCAATCAGGGGCTTTCCATTACCGATCCGGTTGCGTTAGACCAATACCAACAGATGTTGCAGCAACAATCGCAAATGGTCTCGTTTGTGCACACCTTCCAGCTTGTGGGAGTGATGTTCGTGATCATGATGCCGATGCTGGTTTTCATCCGGTCACGTGAATAACAACAAGTTCAGGTGAACCGTGTAAGAGAACGCCTCTCAAGTTGTGTCAGCTTGAGAGGCGTTTTTTATTGGACGGTGTCAGTGAAAGAAGGACGTTTACTCAAACGTCACTTCGTCAAAATGCGGATTGGCTTTGAGCGCGCGCATTGCGACTAATTGTTCAGTCGGGAAGGCGGTGTGCTCTCCATCCATATCTAAAAACAAACACTCTTGTCGCTGCATGTCGTAGCCTGTGTCGAACGCGTTGCCCTGATGAGTTTCACCATTTTTTAGTGTGATCTCGATAGGGAGCTTAAACATACAGGCGATTTCAATAAAATCGTATTGGCTGCAAGTCACCATAGTTTTCTCCTTTCAAACCGACGCAGTATTCAGAAGGTTTGAGAACCGTATCCTTAAATAGAAGACGTTTGATTGAAACTGAATCTTCATCTTACACCTCATTTTGGTCACGAAATAGACATACACGCACGTTTTAATAAACCTACTGTTGAGCGTTCGCAAGTGAGACAAAACTACAATATGTCTGAGACGATACTTAAGCGCACATACCTAACGAGTGAACAAAAGACACAAAAGCCAGATTCACTGATTCCGCCTCAAACCTACCATGCGCAGTTGGCGCACCGTGTTCACCACTCGCCTCAATTTGAAAACGGCCGCGTTAAAAACGAGATGCCAAACGTCCCTAGTCCGCAATCATTCTGGCAGGTGTGTTGGAGTTATCTTGGTGGTAGAACGCCGTTGAGTCCTAACGAACATCTGCCACATTCCCCAATTCAACCCACGCAGTTTGCGCAGCGAAGTGAATCGATGCGCGTTACTTGGCTGGGCCATTCCACCATGCTGGTGGAGGTCGATGGCATTCGAATTCTGACCGATCCGTTATTTGATTACGCTTCTCCGTTCATCGCAAAAGCGTGGTTTGAACGCAATATTCCCAATACCCATGCCAGAGATCGTTTGCCGATTCCTGAAATTATTGTGATTTCGCACGATCATTACGACCATTTAGAAGCATCGACCATACGTTTTTACGCCGATAAACCCGTGACGTTTTATGTACCCTTAGGGGTTGGCAAGCATCTGATAAAGTGGGGCGTTTACGCAGACAACATCGTGGAATTCGATTGGTGGGATAGCGTGCACTATGCTGGAATCGAACTGATTTGTACGCCTGCTAACCATAATTCGGGTCGTACTTATTTCGATAAAAACGCGACCCTGTGGGCTTCTTGGGTCATCAAAGGCAAAGAAGAGACGCTCTATTTTAGTGGCGATTCAGCTTACGATTCGCACTTTTCCGAGATCGCACAGCGATGTGGACCAATCGACATTGCCTGTTTGGAAGTGGCTGCCGATGTGAAAGGCCAAGGTTATCCGGTCGAAAACTGGGGGCACATGCAGGCTCATCATACCGTGCAAGCGTTTCGCGATTTAAATGCGAAAAAACTGTTGCCAGTACATTGGGCTACATACGAGCTATTTACTCACCGCTGGGACGAACCGATTTTAGATTTGCTTGCCCATTGTCAAAAAGAACATATAACGCTGCTGACGCCAATGCCGGGGGAAAGTTTTTACGTTCATCAAGAACATATAAATAAACAATGGTGGCGAGAAAAAGAAATATGTGATCCAGCTGGAATTTTGACTTAATAATATGATCTTACTTCAATAATTATTTTAGAAATTAACCTTGTTATTTTCAGAATATAACAAGGATTTTACTGGTCATTGAAATTAAAAATTTCCATAGATTCACTTTCCAATTGTGATCTCACGCTTTTATAAATCGATTGGTGTCATTTTTTGATACTTTTGATCTGAAAATTTGCGCTCTTATCAGAAAAGTTTTAGTAAAAATCTTTGCCATCTTAATTTTACTCTTCAAAACAATTATACTGACTATTATCTTGATAAGCTCATAGAGCAATGGCTATAGCTTGTTCTTGATGGGTAAAATGTATCCAGTTAAAGAAAAGTAAAAAAATCTAATGGATAAGACATGTTTTACGCCAACAAGATAGAATATTGAGACCAAAATCACAAGAGTAGGACTCTCTTGAATTTATCATCATGGATGCTGAATAAATAAAATACAGGCATTGTTCGATGAATAATTCTGCAACGTATTTACTTGCTGCTTTACGAGAAAAAATAAAAGAAAAAGGCATTGGATATTCCGAGCTTTCTATTGGACTTGGAATCCCGCTTTCTACCATAAAAAGGCAGCTTCACAATACGTCTCTTGGTTTAGATAAAATCTTGTTGTACGCCACGCACCTTGATACGGATTTGGTTGAATTATCCATGCGAGGTAAGCAGCTGCAGCAAGAGAATGAACAGTTTATCACCGACACCAACAGTGAGATTTTCCATCAATATCCTCACTTATTTGATTTTCTTTATCTTTTGCGTCGACCTGAGTGGTCTTTAGAAGAGATCGCACGGAGATACCAGCTGAGTGATACTTCCGTTGCGCTCTATTTACGTGCACTAGAAATGATGGATTACATTGAACTGAAAGGGGATAAACACTATCAATTTAAAGATACAGGCCGCTTTATTTTTGAAGAAGGTTCAAATTTAGACACGCTATTTGCACAGCGCTTTCGTGAAGAAGTGTTTAGCCACGATATTCGGCCTCCAATTTGTGTTGGACGCATTGCTATTACCGAAGAACAAGAAGAAAAACTGGCAAATGAAGTGTACAACAAATTAATTGAGTTTGATGTTCAAAATAAAACCAGTGAAAACAGTCAACGACTAAAAAATGTTTTACTCACTTTTACGCCTGGTAATCAGATATTTTTGGCTGACACAATTCCGAATATTAATGGCGATTTATTAAAATCCATCACTATCGCTAAAGAAAAATAAAAGAATAATTATTGGAAGCTCGTGCTTATTTAGTGCGAGCCGAGCTTCTGCACACTAAAAATACTCATTTATATAAATGAGAATATAAAAATAACGTAAATAATAGGGAAAAAGTATGTTTAAAAAGAGCACACTTGCCATTCTGATCGGGGCTACTATTTCGCTTGTTGGATGTGGTTCCAATGATAAAACTGAAATCCGTTTACCACAGGCGCCAACTTCGGAATTTACTAACGTGATTGATCGTACTGGTAATCCAACTTACCTGCGTGATTACGACAGTTATTCGAACCTGAAGTACAACGCACTCACGGACAACGGCGCGTGGCATGGCCATTTGCTACCTGAAGATGCGGCGGGTTATGGCGCTTTCGGCGGTATTATGCAAGTGACGCAAGAGTACGCGCATTTTATGTCTGGCCAAACGTTCGACAAGCTCACGTTGACCGACAAAGTGAGTGGCCAAACTTACGATTTATCGAACGCAGAAGCGAAAGTCTATTCCATTCCAGGTGCGTTAGTGCAGGTGTTGGACTTGGACGATATTCACGTGCAAATGGTGCTGCGCTTCGTGACTGATCGCTCTTCGCTGGTGGAAACGCTCATCACTAACAAAACTGATCGTGATATGAACTTGGCGTTGGAGTGGGACGGCGAGTTGGTGAAATACGCGCTGTCGACGCGCAAAAACCAAACCGTGGCGCAGTACTACCCAGATTACAAGCGCCAGATTTCGACCATCGAAAACGGCATTAAAATTAACTTTAGCGAGATGAAAGACAACTGGGCGATTCGTAATGACCGCGATGCCGAGTTCCGCATTACTCGTTCTCTACCGACGAAGACGTTCACCAACGAAACCTCATTCAGTTCTACCGCGGAGATGAGCCTACCAGCTGAGCAAACATCGGCGGTTTATACGGCGTATTCTAACCTGCACAATGCGAAAGAAGTGCAGTCAGAATCGTTGAAATTGCAAGATGTATTAGCGAATCCAACTCAATACATGGAAGCGTCGAAAGCGCGTTGGGACGGCTATTTAGCGAATGGTCTTATCAACAAAGAAGCGACAGCAGACCAAGCTCGCGTAGCGGTAAAAGCGATGGAGACCCTAAACGGTAACTGGCGCTCTGCGGCGGGCGATATTGAACAAGCGACAGTCACGCCATCGGTCACTGCGCGTTGGTTCTCTGGTAACTTAACGTGGCCGTGGGATTCGTGGAAACAAGCGTACGCGATGGCGCATTTCAACCCAGATGTTGCGATGGACAACATTCGCACGGTATTCCAAGAGCAAGTTCAAGCTGATGACAAGATCCGTCCGCAAGATAAAGGCTACTTGCTGGATGTGTTGACGTACACCAAACCTGTTAGTCGTGGTGGTGCTGGCTCTGAAAACTGGAACGAACGCAATACGAAACCATCGTTGGCGGCATGGTCTGTGATGGAGGTGTATTACGCTCTCGTGAACCAGTTTGATCGCCCAGAAGACGCGCAAAAATTCATTGATGAAATGTATCCGAAGTTGGTGGCATACCACGATTGGTGGCTATCCAACCGCGACCACAACCAAAATGGTGTGCCTGAATACGGCGCGGCAGTAGACCCAGCACACAACACGGAAGAAGGCGTGATGTACGTTTGGGTAGAAACGCGCGATCCTAACTTCACGACCATTATTCCTGCAGAAGACATCATCGAGCAAAACGGCAATTCTTATAAAGTAAAAGGCATGGCGTCTTACAATAAGATTCTCGATGAAGTGGATTACATGACGATTCACGTCGGCGCACAAGAAGCGGCGGGCTGGGAATCGGGCATGGATAACGCGGCTCGTTTTGGCTTTATCTACAACATCCACAACATGAATTCGCAAGCTGAAGACATCAGCAACCCAGACAGAAATGTGGATCAACTTGGTCGCTACGCGGCAAGTGCGTACGGCTTTGATAACAGCATCAAGCTGGAAGGCGAAGAGTGGGTGTACAGCAATACGTCAGCGGAAAACTTAGCGAAACTCGATCTAGCGAAGAAAGATTGGGAAGTTCGTTTTGCAGAAAACCGCACCAACAATAACGCAGCGGACGGTGAGCTGCTTGGCTTCTCTATGCTGCAAGAATCGGTGGATCAAGCCTCTTACATGTACTCAGACAACAAATACTTAGCGGAAATGGCGAAGTTGGTGTCTGATGGCGTAGAAGGTAAAGATCGTGCGCAAGAATTCCTTAATGGCGCAGAAAAAATCAAGACTTACATTAACCAATGTATGTTTGATGAAAGCACAGGATTCTTCTACGACATTCACTTGAATGTGGCTGAAGATGGCACTACTCCTGCGCCTCTTGCAAATGGTTGTGCGGGTTTGCCGATTGTAGAGCGTGGACGTGGTCCTGAAGGTTGGTCGCCGCTGTTTAATGGTGCAGCAACGCAAGAGCATGCCGATAAAGTGATCGCGGTGATGCGTGATCAAGACGAGTTCAACACGCCAGATAAATTCCAAGGAACGGGAGTGCCTTTGCCGACCGCATCGCAAACCAACCCTGCTTACGGTAAAGATGTGTACTGGCGTGGTCGCGTGTGGCTAGATCAAGTGTACTTTGGCTTCCGTGCGATGGAAAACTACGGCTACAAAGAAGAAGCGATTGCAATGGCGAATGAACTGTTTAACAACGCAGAAGGTATGACGGGTGACATGCCAATCCGTGAAAACTACAACCCAGAGACGGGCGCGGTACAAGGTGCGTCGAACTTCTCTTGGTCTGCAGCGCATTTGTACATGATGTACAACGGATTCTTCAAAAACTAGATCGCACACATTAGGCGCTTTGGATGACCCCCCCTAGCATTCGTAGCGCTTAACGAACGATAATTCAGTGACAAATAAGACAAACCGGACTGTGTTAGCAGTCCGGTTTTTTATGCCTCTTGTCACAAAGATTTTAGTGCTGGGTCAGGGCGTGTTGCCATATCGAAAGCATCTCTTCAGTAAACAAGTAAAAGCGCATGTCGAGTGCCGCGTATTCCGGTCTTTGGCAAACGGCCATCGCGGCTTCTGCTGCTTCTTGAGGTGGGTAACCATACACTCCGCAAGAAATCGCAGGCAGCGCCACACTTTGGCAGTGGTTGGCGAGCGCGAGATCCAGCGAACGTTGATATGCAGATTCCAACACCGCTTTTGGATCGGCGAATTTATCGTAAATCGGGCCAACGGCATGAATGACGTAACGCGCGTTTAAATTGCCAGCCTCAGTAATGCGTGCGTCACCAAACGGGCATCGAATATCGTCGACATCATCAACGGCATAACACGCATTGATAAGCGCAGGCCCTGCTGCGCGATGAATGGCACCATCGACGCCACCTCCGCCGAGCATTCTCGGGTTTGCTGCATTCACGATGGCATCGACATGGGCGGTGGTGATGTCGCCTTGGACTAACGAGATCGCGTTCATTTTTTTGAGCCTTCTACAATGGTGAGAAACAAATGGTCAGTAACACAGTAAAGTGTAGCTTACTCATCAATCACTTGAGGTTTTAACTCGACGACATTTCCTTCCGGATCATGTATATAGAGTGATCTACCGAACCCTTGTGCGCCATACCGCTTCGCAAACTCTTCGGTTTCAATGCCGCGCGCACGCAGATATTCCAGTAATTCATCCTCGGAAAAAGGCGCCAATTGCAGGCAAAAATGGTCAATATTACGACCATTTTGAACTGGTGGCTTACCGCCGAGTTGGCCCAATTCGCTGTCTACCGTCACTACATCAATCAATGCGTTACCTGCCCTAAGTTGAGTTAAACCAAGTTCCGTTACTTCGCGTTCGACAGGGCAGCCCAAAATGTCTCGATAGAAATGCAACATAGCATCGAGGTTACAGGTCCTTAATACAACATGATCAAGCGCTTTGATGGCGATTGGATTTTTGGTGGGCATGCTTCACTCCTTTTTGCATTGTGTTGAGGTAAGTATAAAGTGACCTTAAAAGTGGTGAGAGAAATGATCAAATTCAAGATGTTTTTTTGCTAGAGCGAGTGCAGAAACACTGCAACTCAAAGCAAACAAAAAAGGCTAGCGTATTGCTAGCCTTTTGGAATATGGATGGGGCTATTACTCGTAATCAGAAGCGTAAGTTTCTTCGTAAGTGTGTGAGTAAAGCTCGAATAGGTTGCCGAATGGGTCTTCTAGGTAAACCATTTTCGCAGGCTTATTATCGTCTTCTGGGTGGTAACGCATGATGTCCATGCGAACTTTGCCACCTAGTGCTTCGGTGCGTTTGATAGCACCTTCAAAATCGTCTGTCTGCAAACAGAAATGGAAGATACCGATGCGAGAAAAATCCACTTCATGGCGCTCTTGACGTTCTTTCATTTCGAATAACTCAAGGCCGATGCCATCACTTGTCACAAGGTGCGCAATGTTGAAGCCTTTAAAGCCTTCCCCAAAGACCGCAATACACATTCTGCCAATTGCCGTTTCGCGTTCTTCAATCACTTTCGTGTTGCCCATAACGACTTTTAGACCTAGCGCTTGCGTGTAAAACTCAACCGCTTTGTCCATATCTCCGACCATAATACCGACATGATTCATTTTCATTTGTTTACTCCCAACATGTGTGTTTGAACGTTGTCTTGTTTCGATGTGGGAGAGTATATGGCGTGATGTTGATTACATGAAATTATCATAAATTATAAAAATGATAATTTTATTTAATGCTGTACATGTTGGGATTGAGTTAGTGAGCTAAGGCCTCAACAGCTTGCCTCACCGAGGTGAAATGAATCTTGATAATGCACCGTTGCGCGAGGCTGAATTCATGCGATTGGATTAATGACGTAACCTCTTCTACGGACAGCGTTCGTTCTTTTAGATGTAAAAGAGTGGTGTTCGAACCATTGTTTTTCAATTCAAACGTGTTGCCATTTGAGTCGATAACGTAATCATCTTGCCCAAAAATGAGGGCTTCGCATTCAGAGTCTAAGTCGGACTGGGAATGCGTATAGATCAGCTCATCGTCGCCGTCTAGTTTTAGCAAGCATGGCCAGCATACTGCGTGGTCTCTCATGGTTAACTCATTATTCATTGTTATTTAGAAACTTGACCCAGGTTGTTGCAAAAACGCTAACTCTTCGGGAGTGCTCTCTCTTCCCAGTATCGCATTGCGATGAGGATAGCGCCCAAACTGGTCGATGATGGCTTTGTGTTTTAGCTCAAAATCGTAGTTATTTTCAAGCCCTGATGCGCGGAACAATTTTTCAGCTTCGACATGAATGAGGCGAGATTCGCTGTGCATAAACGGCATGTACAAAAAACTTAGCTGCTCAGGCGCTAATTCTTTATCGTGACCTAACCGAATTGCCTCTTGAGCCAATGCTAATGCGAGTGGGTCTTGTGCAAACGCTTTTGGGGTGTTGCGATACACATTACGTGAAAACTGGTCGAGGACGATGATTTCGGCCAATCGTCCTTGTGCGCTGTCACGCCAATTAAACAGTTCACAACGAGCCGCTTGTTCTAATACCGAGGCAAATCGCGATGCAATACGCTTGTCCAGTTCTGGGTTGTTTTCAAACCAATTTTGGGGCGATAGCTCCTCGAACCAAAATTTGATGACTTCTTGGTACATGGATCTTCCTTCTTATTGCATTAGCTAAAGAATAAAAAGCCAGAAGGCGAGCTCCTGGCTTTCTGTGTTATCGACCGTAAGTCTCTACGATGTAACGTTCAAAATCGTCACACATTTGTTCGTCAGAGATGGCGTTGCTTGCCAGCTCTTTACTGCCGTCGACGACTTTAATCGCGGCGTTCAGTGAAGCGACTGATGCTCGTTCTCGCGTCGCAAGTGAGTCGATTTTCTTCTGCTGCACTTCCCATGCCTGTTCTGGCGACAGGTTACACACGTCTGCAAGGTACTTAGCATTAAAACCTTCACCAGTCAGGCTGACAATGGTTTCGTTGTGAGACAAGTGATTGCCTGCGTGCCAGTAGTGTTTTGCCAGCAGTGGGCCAATTTCTGGGTTATCCGTCAGGTAACCAAACTTCTCAAGGAAGTATGCACGGGTCTGATACACCGCCATGTGCGCGAGTAGATAACCTTGATACGCACAAGCCGCTTCGTCGGATAGCAAATGTGGAATCGCCATCAGTGGGCGAGGGCTGCATTCCAAACCAAGGATCTGTTTTTCACAATCGCGAGCCAGCTTAGTGATGCGTTCTGGCGTTAACTCGTCATCGCTCAATTGATACAACGCGCGCTCAAAATATGGTACAACCAAGATGCTACGTTCTTCATAAGCTTTGAATGGCTGACGGCTGTTGATCATTGCTTGAATAATCTCATCAGGCACAGAATTCCCTTCATCATCCAGTGCGTACTGTTTTAGCCAATCGGCATCGGTTAACAGGCTATCACAGAACATCGACTGAGTTTCTGCATAAGCCATTGACGTCGGCGCAAACTCCTGCGAGAAACAAGGCGCGTTCATTTTTACGTTCGCAAAGTGTGCTGCGTGGCCGCCTTCGTGGAACAGCGTGTTAATGCCATCATAGCCGCTGCCCACTTGGTCTGGCTTGGCATTACTGGTGAAGTTCACCTGCGCTGCGACCCATTCGCCTTGATTATAGAAAGAAGGGATAGGGCCGTGGCAGAACCCGTTCGGGTACTTACCTTTGCGATCTAGTAAATCCAGCGTTAGCGTCGCGCCAGAGTAATCAATATTTAGGCGACCAAATGATTCTACCCAGCGTCTCAGAGATTTTGAGAACGGCACGTATGGGTCAAGGTCACGCATAACGTCACCCGCGAATGAGTAAACAAAGTTGTAGCCTGCTAGTGCGCTTTCGCCTTTCTCTTTCGCCAAGTTTTCTAAGCTGTTTAGATGCGCATCTCGCGTGCGTTGTTCGAAATCTTCCAAAATCTCGAATAGCTGCTCAGAGCTCATCTTTTCCGTTTTTTGCACGGAGTAATCAAAGAAAGTCGCATAACCCAGTGAGCGAGCGAACTGGTTGCGCAGCTTGATCAGCTCTATAAAGCCGTTTTGCAGTAGCCATTGTTCAAGGTTCAGCAACGCTTGATGAGCTGATTGGCGAACTTCTTCATGATTGCTAGTGCGAATGGTTGAGCTTAATACTGGAAGTGAACCTTCTACTTGCTCGCCGTTCTCATCGGTAAATGTTTGTACGTGGTTCTGTTTTTTCTCGAAGAGCTCAGCTTCAAAGGCAATGAGCTGATTTTTCAACGCTTGTGCTTTTTCGCCCTCGATAGCGTGAGATTCAAACATCGCCAGCCAACCAGATAGACCCGTAATGGTTTGTTGTTTCTCTTGTGGGTCGGTAATTGAGTCCGCGGCTTCAAGCTGTTGTTTGATGGCAGTAATTTGCTCGGCGTTGCTTAAAAAGCTTGTCCATGCCGTTTGTGCTTGCGTCGAGCCATTATGGTCATCGCTGATCCCCATGTAAGTTTCCCAAAAGAAATCTTCTTTGGTGCGGTGAATCGCAAGGTAACTTTGATTGAGGTCGTTGAGGTAATCCGTTGCGGTCATTTTGATCCTTCAAATGGTTTCGTTATGTAGACAGTTGATTATTGCACGCTTGGTCGCGAGAAAGGAACGCTAATCTCATTTGTCGATTTTGCATCGCGTAAAGGTGATTTTACTATTTGTTTACATTTGGGTGAGTTAATAGGAGTTATGAGCTTGCAGTGTTAAGACTGGTATGGAGTTTACAGTTTATTAAGTAATTAATCTGCGGTGCGCTATCGATGATCCTTATCAGGTGTAATAAGATTTCCATATCGTGGCGATACAGTTGGAAACGATATGATAAATAAGACAAAAGTTACGTTATTGGCGGTAGGTACGATTTTAGTTGGATGTTCCACAGTCGCGCCACCAAGAAATGATGCGGTTGAAAGCATTCAACAAAAGTGTTCTGTGATTTTAAGCAATGATGTTGCGGGCGACCAGCGCTGGCAGACGTACAACGGCTTGCTTGTAGAATATGCCGTGCATGGCGTTAAGAGTCAGGCACAACTGGAACGTTTTGAAGCGTTTGTGCAGAGAGTGCAAGATGATGAGTCTGGACAGTTAGTTACAGAGTTGATTGAGGTCACCGACTGGGGATGCTCAAACGGCAATTATCTTGAAGAGATGAGCTTGTTTATTCAAGAAGTTCAAAAGTAAAAAAACCGAGCGTTAAGTCGCTCGGCTTTTCTGTTTGTGGAACGCTTTTGTACGCTGGTTCGTCAGGACGTTTACTCCTCTGGATACTCGCCCATACCTTGCGTTTTACCTTCCGCTTTCCAATGCTCTCCAGGAGCAAATGCTTCATCGCATAAATCTACGGTGTAGCCCATTTCTGTGATTTCCTTCAAAGTGAGGTTATCAGCAATATTTGCAACTTCCCCCGATTTATTCCGTAACTCCATGTTGATCTCTCCTCTGTAGGTAGACGAGTGGCATCAATGCACAGTGAAGAATGCATTGGTAACCTTTGTTCTAAGTATATAACCCGCTGCTAAAAATGAAGGTTTAATCCACTTTTTAAATATGGGTAATTGGATAATGCTTTGAGCTGCTTCCGTTATTTAGAACCGCAGCATCGCGATAGTTTGCCATTTGTGATTTATTGAGTGATTAAACGGTCAATTTGGAAACTCGAAATGGTGATTCTCGACCACGCTTTAGCACAACAAATTGTTGATCGAACCATGTCCATCATTGGTCACAATGTGAATGTGATGAACTCGGCAGGCATCATCATTGGCAGTGGCGACCCTAAACGTGTTGGGCAAGTGCATGATGGCGCGGTACTGGCGCTGAATCATGGCGATTCGCTAGAGCTTAATGAGCAGCAATGTTTGACGTTGCAGGGTGTCAAACCCGGTATCAATATGTTGTTGAAATTACATGGCGACGTGGTCGGTATTGTTGGCGTCACAGGCGAGCCGGAGAAAATCCGAGATTTTGCAAAACTGGTTAAAATGACCGCTGAACTGACAATCGAGCAAGCCGCGCTGGTGGAAAAATTTCAGTGGGACAGACGTCATCGCGAAGAGTTTATTCTGGCTTGGATCAATGGGAAATTGACCGATGAAGAGCTGAAAGATTGGGCGATGCGTCTTTCTATCGATGTTACTCAACCACGGGTGGCAACGGTGATTGAAGTCTCGACGCCGTCCGCCTCGAAAAGCATGAAGAGTGTGCGCAATATTGTTGAGCTGCTTGAATACCCAGAGCGTAACAACCTAGTTGCGATTGTCTCAGTGAATGAAATTGTGGTGTTGAAACCGTGTCATTCCGCCAAGCAGTGGGATAGCCAAGTTGAAAGTGAGCGCATTGATAAGTTGATGTCGCGTTTAAGCGATCACGATTCGCATACGTTTCACATTGCGCTAGGGCAGCTGTTTAATGAGCCTAAAGATGTCGCGTTGTCATACCAAAGTGCGAAGCAGGTATTAGCTATTGGCAAGCAGTTTTACCCAGAGAAACGTAAGTACCTGTTCGATGAACTTCGTTTGCCTGTTTTGTTAGCGCCGTTGGCGGATATTTGGCAAGGTGAACAAATTGTTGATGGTGTGAAACGGTTGAAAGAGAAAGACAAATCTGGGCAATTATTGAAAACCCTAGATGCACTGTTTGAATGCAATGGCAATGTAACAGAATGCTCTAAAATGCTGTTTATTCACCGGAACACTCTGCGCTATCGGTTAGAGAAAATCACCGAGATAACAGGGCTACCAACTACCAATTTTGTGGGGTTAGCGGAGCTTTATATTGCGACTCGGCTCTCAAAAATGTCGTGATATTGTGCATCTGCACAATACGCGTCATTTTTTGACCACATCATTTGTCACTCCGCCTAAAGGAATTCTAAAGCAAACGATTAATAATTCATGCGTCCCTACATGTTGAGTGAGCCAACACGGACTCGCTCAGCAAAATAAGAATAAATGGAGTTATCATGAACCTTATATTAATCCTGCTCGGGGTGATCGCATTTATTGTGCTCACGACCACCAAATTCAAATTACATCCCTTTTTAGCGCTGATCATCGCGGCGTTCCTTGCGGCATTTGCTTACGGCTTACCGGCAGATAGCATTGCCAAAACCATTGCTTCTGGCTTTGGCGGCATCCTTGGTTACATTGGTTTGGTTATCGTTTTAGGTACCATCATTGGTGTTATTTTGGAAAAAAGTGGTGCGGCGATCACCATGGCCGATACGGTCATCAAAGTGTTGGGTGAGCGTTTCCCAACATTGACCATGAGCATCATCGGTTACATCGTTTCTGTTCCAGTGTTTTGTGATTCAGGCTTTGTCATTCTGAACTCGCTCAAAGAATCACTCGCTAAGCGTTTAAAAACCTCAAGCGTTGCGATGAGTGTGGCGTTGGCAACTGGCCTATACGCAACGCACACGTTTGTGCCGCCAACTCCTGGCCCGATTGCCGCTGCGGGTAACTTAGGCCTGGAATCTAACCTTGGTTTAGTGATTGGTGTGGGTGTGTTTGTTGCAGCGGTTGCGGCGCTAGCGGGTATGTTGTGGGCGAACCGATTCCAACATGTTGAACCAGATGGCATTGAAGCCGCAGAGGAAATTCAGCATGATTGGCAAGCACTCAAAGCGTCTTACGGCAAATTGCCAACGGCGAGCCAAGCATTCGCTCCTATTTTTGTTCCAATCTTATTGATCTGTTTTGGCTCTATCGCGAAATTCCCAAGCCTACCGCTGGGCGAAGGTTTTGTGTTTGATGTTCTGACTTTCTTAGGACAGCCACTAACGGCATTGGTGATTGGCCTGTTCCTTTCTGTTCGCCTACTCAAGTCAGACAACAAGATTGAAGAATTTGGCGAGCGAATCAGCCAAGGTATTACGGCTGCTGCGCCTATTCTTTTGATTACCGGTGCGGGTGGTGCATTTGGCGCGGTATTAAAAGCAACGCCGCTAGGTGAATACTTAGGTACGACGCTATCGGCGCTGGGCGTGGGTATTTTCATGCCATTTATCGTTGCGGCTGCGCTAAAGTCGGCGCAAGGTTCATCAACGGTTGCATTGGTGACCACATCGGCTTTGGTTGCGCCTATGCTCACGCAATTGGGGCTCGATTCAGAAATGGGCCGCGTATTAACGGTGATGGCGATCGGTGCAGGTGCGATGACGGTTTCTCATGCAAACGACAGTTTCTTCTGGGTAGTTTCGCAGTTTAGTCGCATGTCGGTGGGCCTAGCGTACCGCGCGCAAACCATGGCTACGCTCGTTCAAGGTGTCACGGCAATGGCATTAGTGTACATTTTGAGCCTCGTTCTCTTATAAGTCTCTGGAAATACGTATGAAAGTGGTAATTGCACCTGATTCATTTAAAGAAAGCTTAACCGCCAAACAAGTGAGCGAGGCGATCAAAACGGGTCTTGCTCGCGTATGGCATGATGCCGAGTTTGTTACGGTTCCGGTCGCAGACGGTGGCGAAGGCACGGTTCAATCTTTGATAGATGCAACTCAAGGCGAACAAGTCTTCACAACGGTGACCGCGCCATTAGGGAATGATGTTGAAGCGTTTTATGGCATCCTCGGCGACGGCGAAACCGCGGTTATTGAAATGGCGGAGGCCAGTGGTCTGCACCTTGTGCCGAGTGATGCTCGCGACCCAAAACTGACCAGTAGCATTGGTACTGGACAGCTGATCAAACACGCGCTAGATAGAGGTATTCAACGCTTAATCATTGGTTTGGGCGGCAGCGCTACCAATGATGGTGGCGTGGGCATGTTGACCGCGTTGGGGGTGGCGTTTCTTGATGAATCTGGTCATGCAATTACCCCAAATGGAGGCGGGTTAGCGGCGCTTGCGTCCATCGATATTTCTGGTCTTGACCCTCGCTTAGCAACTTGCGAAGTGTTGGTAGCGTGCGATGTTGATAACCCACTCTGTGGTGACAAAGGCGCGTCGGCTATCTTTGGCCCTCAAAAGGGAGCGACGGTATCAGACGTCACTCTGCTCGATAACGCATTGCGCAAGTTTGGCGAGTTGACGGAACAAGCGACGGGTAAGCATGTACTGACTCGTGAAGGGGCGGGTGCTGCTGGTGGTATGGGCGCGGCCTTGCTCGGGTACACGCCAGCATGTTTGCAACCAGGAATTGAGATTGTGCTTGAAACGGTCAAACTTGCTCAGCATGTTGAGGATGCGGATATCGTATTTACAGGCGAGGGTCGAATCGATCATCAAACCGCACATGGCAAAACGCCGATGGGCGTTGCTCAGGTCGCCAAGCAGTGTAATTTACCAGTCATTGCATTAGCAGGCTGTGTGGGCGACAACTATCAGGCGGTTTATGAGTGCGGCATTGATGCGGTGTTTGCTTGTGTACCAAGGGCGATGAGCTTACCTGAGGCCATGAAAGAGGCCGACGTCAACGTTGCTAACTTAGCCGAAAACGTCGCGAGAATGTGGCAAATTAAGTCGCACTGAAGGCGATGACGATATGAAAAACTCCACCTTTGCGTGGAGTTTTTTGTTGTTACGTGTTTGCGTGTGTAGGCATAAGTTCATTTAGCAAGAGCGAGTTAACAGGCATGCTTTGCTATCAATTTTGCCAGTGTTTGCATCGCTTGACTCCAATCGGTTTCATGACCAAAGTTTGCCACGCTGAGGCGTACGCAATGCCGATATTGCCCTTGAGTGCCAAATACGGTGCCGGGAAGTAGGCTGATTCTGTGCTTATTGCATGCTTGATACAACGCATAGCTGTCCGTGTCTTCGGGCAGTCGCAACCAAAGTAAGAACGAGCCTTGTACGGCGTTGATCTGGTATCGATTTTTTAGAGGTTCGTATTCATCCAAGTATTGATGAAGCATCTGGATAAATCGTCGCATGTTGTTTTGATAAACCCGACCCATTCGCGCAGTATGCGTTCGATACTTGCCTGACGTTAGAAACGTTGCCACGGCGGATTGCATCAGGTTCAAACTGCCCATGTTCTCACACAGTAGATATTGCTCAATTTGATCTCGATATCGCCCCGCCAACATCCAACCAATTCTCAAACGCGAATCGAGCGTTTTGGATAACGAATTTACGTAAATTACGCGTTGCTTGTCATCGAGCAATCTCAAGCTTGGCAACGGCTTATCATAACTTAACCCGCCAAACACATCGTCTTCGATAATAGGAACATTGCCGGACGCCAATAGCAATTGCTGGCGCTTTTCTAACGGCATCATGGCACCAGTAGGGTTGGTGAAGTTTGGTGTTACGATGATCGCTTTTATGTCCCATGTCGCCATTGCTTTTGCTAAGGCTTCGGGGCACATACCGTCTCGTGGGCAACTCGGGATTTCCACCACTTTGAGGCCGAGTGATTCGAGCATCAATAAGTTTCCAAAATAACAAGGAGACTCCACCGCGACGATATCGCCTTTTTGTGTCGTTGCGCGCAGCGCTAGGCTTATTGCTTGTTGCGCGCCGTGCGTCACCATGATTTCATCCAATTTGGCTGGTGTGCCCAAATCTTGCGTGATTTTCGCCAGTTGTTTAATTAAGAGGTGATCACCGGGTGGCAACTGGTAATGGCTCGGTACATGCGTTTGCTGGCGGCTGTGACGGCCGATCTCGGCGTACAAGCTTTTGATCGCGGGAGAGTCAATGTTTGGGTGGGCAGAACCGGTAGGCAAACGCTCTTGGTATTCAGGATAAGTAAGGATTTCTTTGCAGATCGAGAGCAAATCCACGCGAGTCGGATCCGGAATTGAGCGAGAGGTCGGCAAAGCGACTTTAACTCGATAACCCGATTTGGGAACCGAGTACACCAAGTTTTGTGCTTCCAGCTCTTGATACGCACGAATCACGGTATTTTTACTGACGTTTAATTCTTGGCTCAACGAGCGAATGGAGGGCAGTCGATCATCCGCCTGATAAACGCCACCACTGATGGCTTGTTTGAGGTGTTTTTCCACCACGAGGTACTTATTCCCTTCACCGCTTCCCAATAAATCTGTACCCATAAAAACACTTCCATCTGTCACTTTTTGAAAACACTGTACCTAATTACATTAGCAGTATCTCAAAACATAAAACAAGCGTGAGTGAGGCGATCATGTTAATCCGAGCCATCCCTTTTGTATTTGTCATCCTTTGGGCTTCTGGATTCGTTGGTGCGCGTTTTGGTTTGCAATATGCCGAGCCAGCGACACTACTTTCTATCCGTATGGCATTCAATGTCTTATTGTTTTTGGTTCTTGTGGCGGTATTGCGTAGAAGGTTGCCGACAGGAAAAGATTTATGGCACAGCTGTGTGGTTGGTGCATTGATCCACGGTTTCTATCTGGGCGGTACTTATTTCGCTATCGCCTTAGGTATGCCTGCGGGGTTGAGTTCGTTGCTGGTGGGTATTCAACCGATTTTAACCGCGGCTTTGCTGGTGGTGTTTGTTCGTGAGGAATTTAAACCCTCGCAATGGTTGGGTTTGGCTCTTGGTTTTGTCGGTATCGCTATGGTGTTGATGGGCAAAATGGAGTGGCAATCCGAGCAGCATAAAGTGTTGGCCATTGGTTTGTGTTTGTTGGCTTTGGTTGGTATCACGCTAGGGACGCTTTATCAGAAAAAACATTGCCAACAAGTGGATATGGTGGGTGGTGCGACGGTGCAATATTTGGCCGCGCTCGTCATGTTTCTGCCCGTTGCGATGCAGTTTGAAACCATGCAAGTGCAGTGGGAACTGGAGTTTATTTTGACTGTGTTGTGGTTGGTCGTCGTGCTCTCTTGTGTAGCTATTCTACTGCTGCTGTACATGGTTAAGAACGGTGCTGCATCGAGCGTAGCTTCTGTATTCTACCTGGTGCCGCCAACGACGGCGATTCAGGCTTGGCTCGCGTTTGGAGAGTCATTTGATTGGATGGGGATTTCTGGTTTCGTACTGGCAGCTACGGCGGTGTATTTGGTGGTTAAAAAGCCGGATCTGACGATAAAGAAATCGATTCAAACAGAATATACCTAAATTGGGTAGGGACATTTGCGTATCAGTGGGTACAATCTGCTTCATCTTAATCCGTGGAGCAGAATGATGAAGGTAAAGCCAGATCGAATGACCGCCATGCGTAGCATCATCGAGCAAGTAAAAGCGGAACTACCAATTTATGAACCAGAAACGTTTGTATGTGGACCAGAAGGGCAGTGCATTGGCTGTCCGAAGAAATTGTTGGAAATGGTCGATTCAGAAGTCACTTATTGGGAGTCAGCCATGGAGCGCGGCATTGTTCCGCAGTTCGATGAGATTCGTCGTTTTGGCAAAATGTGCACGAATGTTCGTCGTGGTCTGGTGCGAAATAATGTGCCTTTACTCAGTAACTAGAGAGTAAAAACCGTCTAATATCTGACACATAGCGTCGTTTTGTTACACTGCTCTTTGGCTGCTGTTCTCAAGTTTGAGTGGTGTTTGTCTCTTCTTACCCCTTAAGCCTTTAATCGTAAGAAATTGGCGATATATTGGCTCGGTCTCACATGGATGTGGGGCTATTGTCTTGGGCTAGTTGAGATAAGAAACGTGAAATCAAAGGGATTTACGCTGATGGAAATCACCATAGTGCTTACCACTTTGGCTTTCATCGCATTAGCTGCTTTACCAGTACTACTCGATATTCATCGCCAAGCATACGCTGCGATGCTGCACAGTTCTCAGTCTTCTTTGGGTACGGCTCTCAAATTCTTTCATGCTCAATCAGTGATTGATAACGCTTACGGCCAAGAGCACGTTCACTACATTGACCGACATGTCAAAACACGCAAAGGCATGCCAGAAGCGAGTGCCGATAGTATTCGAGCTTTGTTAGAAATCGATCTACCAGCCAGAGGTTATTCGAAAATTGACGTGCCGTGCAAAGGCAGTGATTTTTGCATCATCGGTCAGCAGCACCCAAACAGTGCTCATTTTGTCGCTATTCCTGATTATCAGTTCTTAGATAAATCGGGTGTTGATCGCGTGGTGTACATTTGGCCGCAAGGTTACACACTGGCAGAAGAAGCATGCTATTTCTACTACGTGAATCAAGCCTCTAACGATTCAATTGTTCGAGGGTATGTGACGCAAGGGTGTTAATCCCGAATAAGTGTTGCGAACAACGGTTATCGTGAGTCTACAAATCGGGGTTTTTCGAAGGGCTTTGCGCTTTATACAATACCATTTTTTGACTCATCAAGACTTTACCATTTGGCAAGGTCACTTCCCCAAGTTCCCCCTGATGTTCAAATCCAAACCGTTCATATAAAGCAATCGCTGGTGTGTTGGTTGTGTATACGTAGAGTGCGATTTGGTCGTAACCAAATTCCCAACCACGTGCGATCGCGACTGCCAATAGTTTCCGCCCCAATCCTTTGCCTCGGTAGTTTTTGTCGATGTGAATACCAAGAATACCGACGCGAAGGCGTTGCCCTCTTTCGTAACCGCACATCTCAGCTGGGTAGATTTCAACACTACCGATAAGTTTTTGGCGGTCAAACGCGACAAACTGAGGGATGGACTCGTTTTCCACACGTTGCAGGATTCTGCGAAGCGTTGCGTTATCGGGTGCAGGAGAAATCAAAAATTCCCCTTCGGAGTACACTCGATTCCACAGCGCGGTGAAGCGCGCGATATCGCTCACCTTGATGGATCTGATTTGCATTCATCTTCCTTGATTAGTGCAGGTTAGTAACGGTTAGGGGATAAGCTCAGATAAACAACGAATTTGGTTAGGAATGGCTTCGGCTGGTGCATCAGCGCCCGTTGGGTTAAACCAAATTGTGTTTACGCCCGCTTTCATCGCAGGGTAAATATCTTTGTGAGGTAAATCGCCAACCATGGTTATTCCACTCACGTTAACCCCTAACTGTTTTGCGATGGCGAGATAAAACTCAGGTTGGTGTTTAGCGATACCGAGGTTGGCAAAACAAAAATAGCCATTTAAGTATTGGTCTAAGTCGACGCGAACAAATGCACGCTGAACCTCTTCCATGTTGGAATCAGATGCACTGGTCGCAATGTAGATGGGATGATTTTGGGAAAGTATTGCCAGTGTTTTTCTGGCTTGAGGAACTGCTTCTACGTGTTCCCAATCGCACATTTTTCCTTGTGCGTGAGGGAAATCTACCATCAAGGTGTTCCCCCAATCGAAAAGATAAATCATGTTCGAATCTCCTTATCCGCACATCATATCGTCTTTTTCTAAAATCAGGGGGGTAAATTGCATCGATAAATGCGATTTAGGTGGGTTTAGCCGTGAAAAGCGCTTAATTGTCGTTATCGTTACAAATGTTTCAGCATAATGCGTGAGTTAGTTTTAAAACCTTGATTATCGTAAAAGCGCTGTGCTGGCTGATTGAATTCCATCACTTCCAATCGAACTTGTGTGGCATTGGCATCGCGCGCCCATTGCTCACAGGCTTGGAGCAGTTGGCGGCCGATTCCTTGCTGCTTTTGCGCTTCATCGACAACAATTGTTCCCACGCGACAAATTGGGTCTTTGATCAGAAAACTGACGGTGTCGTTTTGGGTGATCATCGCGGTTAAGAAGCCGAGAATTTGCTGTTCGCGTTCGGCAATCAAAAAGAGTCGCTCTTTGTTCTCTAGTGCTTGTGCAAGAAATTCACGGTCAGCTTCTGAAGGCGCAACAAAGGCTTCTGGCGCATTCGCAAAATGCAGTGAATTAATTTGAAAATTAAGCTGAAAAATTCCGTCTAAATCATCGGGAATCGCTTGTCGGATATGGACTTGCATTCTATCTGCCCCCTGCAATATCGATAAATGATCCTGTGACATAAGAGGCTTCGTCACTTAATAGCCAAGCGATCGCATTTGCCACTTCTTCTACCGTGCCACCGCGTTTAAGAGGAATTTGAGGGCTGAGTCTATCTACTCGGTTTGGTTCTCCGCCGTCGGCATGCATATCAGTGTAAATGAAACCAGGTCGAACGCCATTGACGCGAATATTGCGCTCTGCCAACTCTAGCGAGAGCCCTTTAGTTAAGGTATCCATCGCGCCTTTTGATGTGGCGTAATCGACATACTCAAATGGCGCGCCTGAGCGCGACGCTCCAGAGGAGATATTCACAATTGCACCGCCTGCACTGAATCGCTTCGCCGCTTCTCGACAGCAGAGAAAACAGCTATTCACATTGGTGTTCATTACTTTCTGAAAGCGTTCCAAGCTGATTTCTGACAAAGGCGATTGAGTAAATAGGATGCCAACGTTGTTGACCAAGTGCGTCACTGCACCAAATTCACGTTCTGTTTCATCAAACAAGGAGAGCACTTGCTTCTCATCGGCTACGTCTGCGGCGATGGCAATCGCTTTTCCACCGTTTGCTTGTATTTCTGCCACAACTTGGTCGGCGGCCTCTTGCTGAGTGCGGTAATTAACGCAAACGCGATAGCCTTGCTCGGCCAGCTTTTTTGCCGCTGCGGCTCCAATGCCTCGGCTTGCGCCGGTAATGATGACTACTTTATTCAAAATACGTCCTTATTTATGTAGTGAGTAGATTTTATCGGCGTAGGGTTTGCCACCAATTTGGTATGCGTCTGGAATGACCTCAATGAGTTCGAAACCACATTTTATCAGGACACGCTCTGACGCAATATTGCCTTCAGTGACCGTCGCGGAAAAGTGGTTGATGTTATGTGTCGAGGTTGCCCAATATAGAAGCGCTTGAAGAGTTTCTGTTCCAAACTGTTGGCCATGAAATTCCGGCAAAAGTAAGTAACCTACCTCTGCCTTACCGTTTTCAATAGCAAAGCCAGTGATGCCGATGGGTTGCTCAGATTGCTTATCGAGTATTACAAGGCAAAGCCAATGCTGGCTATTTGGGGTCCATGGTAATAATCGCGAAGCAAATTTTTCTCTTATTTCTGTTTCGCTGGGACGATCGAAACAGAGCGCAATAACCTCTTGTTCGGAGAGTAATCGTTGAAAGAGTTCCCAGTCACTGGCTTTGATGGGTCTTAATTGGCTTCTGTGTGTCTCGATATAAACTGACATGCGTGTCCTTACTGCATCAATGTGGAGATTCAGTCTCTCATCCTCTTATCTGTTTAATCAAATAGTTGCATTCATAAAAGTGATTTATGTGGTGAATGGTTAGCTGGGTAATGGATTATTGCCATATATTCATCTTTGAGATGCAAATAACAAAATTTCATACTTGAGGCATACAGAGCAACACGGAAATGATGTGGATCAAGAGAGGACTACCCATAAAGTAGTAATTTGCGACCTATAATTACATTTTATTTGGAAGTGTTGCTAATTATGTCAATAAAAAAACGATATGTTGCACTGCTGGTTGCTGCCGGCATTGGTGTGGGCTGGTTAACTTTGGGGGGGAGTGCGGCAGTAGTGCATTACACCTCAGATACTGAATTTTGTCTCTCGTGCCACTCTATGGAAACCCCTTACAAAGAGTACCAAGGCTCAGTGCACTTCAGTAATGCGAAAGGCATTCGCGCGGAATGTTCTGACTGTCATATTCCTCAAGAACCAATGGATTACCTGATCACCAAAATTCGCGCGTCGAAAGACATCTACCATGAATTTGTGACAGGTAAGATCGACACGCCAGAGAAATATGAAGCACATCGTAAAGATATGGCTGAAACGGTATGGGCTCAGTTCCGTGAAAATGATTCAGCGACGTGTCGTTCGTGTCATGATTTCGATGCAATGGAAGAGTTTGAACAATCACGTGATGCGGCGAAGATGCACGCTTACGCGAAAGCAAACGATCAAACGTGTATCGATTGTCATAAAGGTGTGGCGCACTTTGCACCAGAAGCAGAGCTAGACAGCAAGGCATTTGAAACGTTGATGAGCTTCACCACAAAAACATCACCTGGTGCCAAAGTCGTTTACCCTGTGACTGAAATCGCAATGGGTGAGATGGGTAAAATTAACCCAACGACGAAGTTGGAAGTAATCAGCTCTGAAGGCGACAACCGCACTGTTAAGTTGAACGCATTCCAAATGAAAGGCGCAGAGCAAGTGCTTTACATGGGAGAAGGTCAACGTGCCATCGTAGCAACGCTAACCGAGCAAGGCCAACAAGCGCTTGAAACTGGTGAATTTGAGGCAGATGTTTACGGCAACGAATGGCGCGCGGTTTCTCTAACAGGTGCTATTGATTCTCCAGTTGTAGACACGCTTGAACCCGTATGGTCATACGCAGAAGAATTGGACAACGTTTACTGTGCAACTTGTCACGCTAAAATTCCTTCAAATCACTTCACAGTGAATGCATGGGGACCGGTAGCGAAAAGTATGGGTGATCGAACTGATATTTCAGCCGAGAACCTAGAAATTCTAACCAAGTTCTTCCAGCACCACGCGAAAGATGTGGTTGGTCACTAACGATAAATAGAAGGATAAGATTATGACTAATATGACCCGTCGCGGATTTCTAAAAGGCACTGGTATGGCGGCTGGTGCAATGGCATTCACTTCATTTGCACCTATGTCTGTTGCTTCTTCTAATGCTCGCGGCAAAGGCATTCTAACGGCGGGCCGCATGGGCCCAATGCTGTGTGAAGTGCAAGACGGTAAGCTGGTTTCAACCACGAATGCATTGCCACAAACGGTATCAAACAGCCTACAAAGCACCGGTCCTGACCAAGTGCACACTAAAGCGCGTGTGAAGTACCCAATGGTACGTAAAGGCTACTTCGCAAACCCATCGTCGCCAGAAGGTGTGCGCGGTAGTGATGAGTTTGTGCGTGTGTCTTGGGATGAGGCTTACAAGCTGATCCACGAACAGCACATGCGAATTCGCAAAGAATATGGCCCGGCTTCTGTGTTTGCAGGCTCTTACGGCTGGCGTTCAAGTGGCGTGCTGCACAAAGCACAAACCTTGCTGCAACGTTACATGAGCATGGCGGGTGGCTATTCAGGCCACTTGGGTGACTACTCAACGGGTGCTGCGCAGATCATCATGCCGCACGTTGTGGGCTCTATCGAAGTGTACGAGCAACAAACCACGTACCCAGTGGTATTAGAGCACAGCGATGTGGTTGTGCTTTGGGGCTTAAACCCAATCAACACTCTAAAAATCGCGTGGAGCTCAACAGACTGCGCGGGTCTTGAGTTCTTCCATCAATTGAAAAAATCAGGCAAGACGGTTATTGCGATTGACCCAATTCGTTCTGAAACCATCGAGTTCTTTGGCGAGAATGCGGAGTGGATTGCTCCTCACCCAATGACCGACGTGGCAATGATGATGGGTATCGCACACACCTTGGTGAAACAAGGTAAGCACGATAAAGCCTTCCTCGATAAATACACCGCAGGTTACGACAAGTTTGAAGCGTACCTGATGGGCGAAGAAGACGGCGTAGAAAAATCAGCAGAATGGGCATCACAAATCTGTGGCGTACCTGCGAAGCAACTTGAGTTACTGGCTGACATCTTCAGTAAAAACCGCACCATGCTGATGGCGGGTTGGGGCATGCAGCGCCAACAATACGGTGAGCAGCGTCACTGGATGCTGGTTACACTGGCAACGATGTTGGGCCAGATCGGTTTACCGGGCGGTGGTTTTGGTTTCTCTTACCACTACTCAAACGGTGGTAACCCTGCTCGTGATGCTGGCGTACTTCCTGCGATTTCGGCATCGCTGGGTGGCGGCTCTTCTGCGGGGAACGACTGGGCGGTGTCTGGCGCGGTGCAAAGCTTCCCTGTAGCGCGTATTGTCGAGGCGTTGGAAAACCCAGGTCAATCCTACCATCATAACGGTCATGAACTGACGTTCCCGGACATCAAGATGATTTGGTGGGCCGGTGGTGCGAACTTTACTCACCACCAAGATACCAACCGCTTGATTAAAGCATGGCAAAAGCCTGAACTGATCGTGATTTCAGAGCCTTACTGGACGGCGGCTGCGAAGCACGCGGACATTGTTCTGCCAATCACCACATCGTTCGAGCGTAACGACTTAACGATGACGGGTGACTACAGTAACCAACACTTGGTGCCAATGAAGCAAGTGATTGAGCCACAAGGTGAAGCGCGTAATGACTTTGATGTATTCGCGGACATGGCAGAGATGCTAGCACCGGGTGGCCGTGATGTGTACACCGAAGGCAAAACTGAAATGGAATGGCTGTACGGCTTCTACAAGGCGGCGCAACAAGGTGGCCGTGGCTCTCGCGTAGCAATGCCGAACTTCAGCAAGTTCTGGGAAGATAACCAACTGATCGAGATGAAGTGGAACGAGAAGAACGCACAGTTTGTTCGTTACGCGGATTTCCGTGAAGACCCGATCATGAATCCACTCGGTACACCAAGTGGTAAGATCGAAATCTTCTCGAAAACCATTGAAGGTTACCAGTTGGAAGACTGTCCTCCACACCCAACGTGGATGGCACCAACCGAGTACACGGGTACTGCGAAAGATGGCGAGTTGCAGCTAATGACCGCGCACGCAGCGCATCGTCTACACAGCCAGTTTAACTACGCGAAGATTCGCGAAGAGTACGCAATTGCAAACCGTGAACCTATTTGGATTCACCCTGAAGATGCGAAAGCGCGTGGTATTAAAACGGGCGATCTAGTTCGTGCGTTTAACAACCGTGGCCAAGTATTGGTTGGTGCAGAAGTGACTGACCGAATCAAGCAAGGTTCAGTGTGTATTCATGAAGGCGGCTGGCCGGATCTGGATCCGAAAACCGGCATTTGTAAGAACGGCGGTTGTAACGTGTTAACGTTGGATATTCCGACCTCTCGACTTGCAAACGGCTGTGCGGCGAACTCGGCACTGGTTCGTATTGAAAAATACACTGGCCCAGAATTAGAACTAACAGCGTTTGAACCACCAAGAAATGGTTAGAAAAAAGTAGCGTTTTAAAGCAAGAAGCCAGCGAATCGCTGGCTTCTTTTTATCTAGTCATCGTTCACATTAGCGCGAAGCGAGAGAAACAAATGGCATCTGTTTCTTAATCTGAAATATCGGGAGTAAAGTAAATACAATCGCGACAAACAAGACTGAGCCTATTAAATCTTCAGGGCGATGCATACCCAGCCATAAGCGGCTATATGCGACGCTCATTCCCCACATCCATAATGACAGTGCAGAGATATAGCACTTGTTCTGTAAGAACAACCCGCCAAAGAAAGCCAAACAAATCGAAACGAAAATCGTATGGCCGGATGGGAAAGAATAGTCTTTTTCGCCTTGCCAATGGCGCGTTCGCCAATCACTGACGTGTTCAGAAATCTGGTTAATTACGTTGGCTTGCTGCTTTGTATCCAACTGATAAAACGTTTCTGGTGTTTCAATCAATTGTTCTGCTGCGAGCAATTCCGTGTAGGGACGCGGGCTTTCTGTCATCAGTTTTAGCCCCGTTTTGCTGGCAAAGCCAATCACAAGTAACAGCCCTAACATTGAGAGTTTTTGCATCCACTCAATGCGACTTGGTTTAAAGTGAAATAAAGAAAGCAGTAGCAGTGTTAACGTAATTAAAAAGCTTTTGCTACCAGCAGAATCTGTGAGCAAAGTAAAAGTAATACCCAGACTTTCAGGCACCTGTGACGTGAGATTGTGATAAGAGCCAAACAGCGACATCGGGATGATGCCAAGAACAAACAAGGCGAGCATCATCAATCCATATTTTTTGGTTTTCATTGAGAGCGTTTTGTTTTTATTGAGGGTTATTCAACCACGTGAAAATAAGGGGCTTATCTTACGTTATCTGGCGTGAAAAACTTATCAACGCTCTGTCAATTTGACGAGAGAATGAAGGCTGAGTGATGAATTGATGACATTTATCCGGAGGGTAAAGGCGCTCATCCTTAAGCGTTGGGGTCTTAATCCATCAGAGAAAGTAAGTACTCTGCTGCTTTGGTTGGGTTTTCTGCATGACAAATGGCAGAAACCAAAGCCAAACCATGTACACCTGTCGCACTCAGGGCAGGAATGTTGGTTTCGTTAATGCCGCCAATGGCAACAATCGGCAGTGAAGTCGTCTCTAACGCCATTTTCAAACCATCAATACCCCAATGTTTTTTGGTGTTGGTTTTGGTCGGCGTCGCGAAGATGGCACTCAAGCCGATGTAATCAATGGGCAGAGACCCCGCCTCTGCCAACTGCTCTTCAGTCTCAATCGATAAGCCGAGGATTTTGTTTGGTCCAATCAACTCACGAGCGATAGTTGCGGGCATGTCTGATTGCCCGAGGTGAACCCCATCGGCATCAACTGCCAGTGCAACATCAACGCGGTCATTGATGATCAAAGGCACATTGGTATCTTTAAGGATGTCTTTCACGGCTTGAGCACGTTCGATAAACGCACGCACATCGCCGTGTTTTTCGCGGACTTGTACCATGGTCACGCCACCTTCCACGGCTTTTCTCACAACACGCTTTAGTGTGGCTAAATCTTGTTGGTCATCGGTGACCAAATATAAACGATAGGCGTTCATTTTGTTTCCTTTGGGCCTCTCATCTACAGGGAGTGAGAGGCCGGTATTTGTTAGAGAAAGCTTAACTCACTTGGAGTTTTAGGCGTTTTGCCAGTGTTTCTTCATCCAGTTGGTAAAGCTCATCCAACAGGTTCATTTGCAGACTGCCTGGCCCTCGCGCTTGCTCAGCCGCAATTTCACCCACAACGCCCAGTACCGCCGCGGCAGCAAGTCCGGAGTGATCACCAACAGCAGCGAAAGCACCCGTCAGTGCCGTTAGTGTGCAGCCCATTCCGGTTACGTATGGCATCATCTCGTGACCGTTGTTTAGCTGCACAGTTTGCTCTTTCGTGATGATGTAATCAGTCTCGCCAGAAATCACCACACTTGCACCATACTCTGAAACTAAGAAGTTCGCTGCGCCAAGTGCTGCGTCGCTGCTGTCTAACGCATCGACGCCTTTGCTTTGTGCTTGTTCGCCAGCGAGACCGATGATTTCTGAGGCGTTACCACGAATGATCAACTTGTCGGCAAGGCGTGCGATCTCACGTGATGTCTCGGTACGTAGTGAGCTTGCTCCGCAACCGACAGGGTCGAGTACAACGATTTTACCGTTGGCATTGGCTTGCTCTACGGCATAGCTCATGCGCGGTGTCCAAACGCTGTCTAGGGTACCGATGTTGATAACCAGTGCGCCAGCGAACGACATCATCTCTGCCATCTCTTGTTTGGAGTGCGCCATGATTGGAGAAGCGCCGATCGCTAATAGTGCGTTTGCTGTGTTATTCATCACCACGTAGTTAGTGATGTTGACGACTAACGGCTTTTGCTGGCGTACTGCGGTTAATGCTTGGGTGATTTGTTCAATTAACATGAGACTCTCCGATTAATCTTGCTGAGCGTTCGGACCTTGTTGCCAGAATGCTACTTCCATACGCGTTGCGGTTTTGAATACCTGAATCAGGTTTTGACCGCGCTGGCTGTTGATATCAATTTCTGCTAGCAACTGATTAAAGTGTTCTGCCCCTTTTGCGACACCAGATTGGAATTCCTCACCACCGTAGAGGTTGATCCAACTTGCATATGGGTTGCCTTCGATTACGGTCTTTTCATCTTCAATCAGCACCTTACCGATTACGGCATAACCGATGGAGCATGGCGCTAGTGCCGCGTATAGATCAACAAGATCGCCCGTCATGCCAGCATCTAATACGTAACGGGTGTAAGCCACAGTGCCGAAATCTTCTGGCTCGTTTTCTAAGTCGGATTCTGTCAGTCCCCATTGCTCACAGTAAGTCACGTGGTGGGCGATTTCAGAATCGAGCAATGCGTGTACGCTTGGTAGGGCACGGCGCATGTCATCCAAAGTACGTGCTTTGTAGATCGCTAATGCGTAAGCTCGTGCGTACTGCTTTAGGAAAAGAAAATCCTGCTTTAGGTAATGCAGAAAACAAGGCTGAGCCAGAGTGCCTTGCGCCAATTGCTGCACGAAAGCATGCTCAGTGTATTCTTGCCAATCGTGGCGGCAAGCGTCGATCAAATCTTGGTATTTCATTATGAGTATCTCGTTATCAAAAGACCCTAGGCTTAGATCCTAAGGTCAGTAGAATTAGTCAAAGCTCGGTACGTAATCTTTCGCTTTTGGCAGTGTTTCGATGATGTTTTGTGAATACATGAACTGCGCATAATCATCGTAGCGTTTCAGATCTACTGCGGATGGACGAAGAGCGAAACGAGTTAGCGTGTCGTTCCAAGCGCGTTGGTTAAGCTCGTTGTTGAGCGTGTCTGGTGAATAAGCCACGAACTCTTTCCACGACTCTTTTGGATGGTTAACGATGTAAGTGGTCGCTTGCTCTAGTGCTTTGTTGAATGCCTTGATGGCTTCTTTGTCGTAGTTTTTTGCATTGGCTACGAAGACTAACTCGTCATACGCTGGCACGCCGTGTTCTTCAGGGAAGAAGGCCTTAGCTTTATAACCTTCTAGTGCCAGTTGGTTGGTTTCGAAGTTACGTAGACCGCCCCAAATCGCATCCACCTTGCCAGACGCAAGAGACGAAGACAGCGCCCAACCTACGTTGATGATTTGTACGTCAGAAAACTTCACGTTTTCTTGCGCTAGCATGGTGCCGATTGTCGCTTCTTCGTTGCCTGCGATCGCAATACCGATCTTCTTGCCTTTCAAGTCGCCAAGGTTTTCATTCTTACTGTTGTCCAACACCATCAACGTGTTGAGTGGCGTAGCAATCAAAGTCGCAGAGCGGATTAGTGGCAAACCAGCCGCGACATCGATAGTTAGGCTTGGTTGGTATGAAATCGCCATGTCGACTTTGCCAGCAGCGACCAACTTAGGTGGTGTACTTGGATCTGCCGGCTCTTGAATGTTGACCTTCAAACCTTGCTCTTTGAAGTAACCACGCTCTTTGGCAATCACGATAGGACCATGGTTTGGATTGACGAACCAATCCAACATCAGTGTCATCTCTTTTTTAGCGGCAAGGACGTTGGTTGATACCACTGAAGCGAGTAGAGCAGCAGCGCTCATAAGTTTGTTTTTATTCACGGGGTTCTTCCTTTTCTTTCCCAATTTTCTTTGGTTATTTTCTGTAATTATTTGCTTTCCCAAGGGATGGCTTTTTTCAATAATTTATCGGTGATGAAGTAGAGTGAGATAGACAGCACAGCGAGGATAAACAGCGCTGCAAACATCTCATCAATGATCATGCGAGCGTTGGCTTGGAGCATCAGATAACCCAAGCCTTCACTTGAACCTACCCACTCACCGACCACTGCTCCAATTGGCGCAATAACGACGGCAACACGAATACCTGACGCTAAAGTTGGTAGGGCGGCTGGCAATTGAATATGACGAAGTAATTGCCATTTCGACGCGCCCATGGTCTTGGCAAGGTCGAGGTAACCTGTTGGCGTATTGCGCAAGCCGTCATAGCAACATGTCGTGACGGGGAAAAAGATGATGATCGCCGCCATGACTACTTTCGATGCAATGCCGTAACCCAGCCAAAGCATGAGCACTGGCGCGATAGCGAATACAGGGATCGCTTGGCTAGCAATCAGAATTGGCAGTAACCAACGCTTCAGCGGCTCGAACATCAGCATTTGCAATGCGAACAGCAAACCCATTGATAATCCAAGCGCCAAGCCAAGTAAAATCTCTTGCGCGGTAACCCAAGTATGTTTGAGCAGGACATCGTAACGAGTGACTAATCTATCCAGCACTTCAATTGGTGAAGGTAAGATGAAGCTTGGCATGTCGAATACCACAACAACCAACTGCCACAATCCCAAGATCACCGCTGTGCTAATGACCAAGCGCAGAGCCGGATGGGTCACGCGTTCTTTTTTACTAATGCTTGCCGAAACGGAGTTGTACTGAGTCATATCACTCATAGTCTTTCTCCAATTGATCCAAAATCGCTTGTTGAAGCGCGGCGCACTCTCCATCGAGAACTCGTGGCGGCTTGGAGTCTGGAACGACCAAGTGCTGAGCTTGCGCAGGCGTACCTTGCAGTACATAGAGTTGGTGAGCTAATCGCACCGCTTCTTGTGGGTCGTGGGTAATAAGAACAACGGTCTTATATTTCAGTAATTCGGCAGACAAGGTCTGCAACTTATGGCGAGTAACCGCGTCCAACGCAGAGAAAGGCTCATCCATCAGAACCAGAGGCTTGTCTTGCATCAGAGTGCGAGCAAGGGCAACACGTTGTCTCATGCCGCCAGAGAGCTGAGCTGGCTTAGCATCCGCGTAATCGGCGAGTCCCACTTGGCTTAGTAAAGTCAGTGCACGTTGTCTATTTTGCTCTGGTGCTTGCTCTTGAGAAAATCGAGAACTGAGGCAGACGTTGTCTAACACATTCAACCACGGTAGCAATAAATCCTGCTGAGCCATGTAAGCGATACGGTCATGCAGTGTAGCGCCATCCGTTGTGATGAGTTCGCCATGCCAGTCAACTTGGTCATCCAGCAGGCCAGCTAAGTAACGCAATATTGTGGTTTTCCCGCAGCCACTTCGTCCGAGTAATACCGTCCATTTACCGACGGGAATGGTCATGTTCATTCCTGCTAAAGTCGGTGTTTGGCTGTCTTTGTATCGCAGACTAGCATCGGAAAGCTGAATGCCAATCGCGTTAGCGAACATAAGTATGACCCGCAAAAAAGTGGTTCACAGGGCCATGGCCTTTACCTACATCCAATTCATCAGCGTGCGCGATAGCTTGGCTGATGTACTGCTTACCCAGGTGCACCGCTTTGTGTAGGTTGTTGCCTTGGCCAAGATAAGACGCAATGGCGGAAGAAAGTGTACAGCCTGTGCCATGGGTGTTTTTGGTTGGAAATCGCTTGGCGCTAATTAACTCGGCACTGTCTTGCATGATAAGCAGATCGTTGCTGTTTTCATTTTCTTCAAGGTGACCGCCTTTGAGCAGAATAGCTTTGGCGCCAAGCGCACGAAGGTCGGTAATCATATCGTTCATTTCAGATTCTGATTGAGGCATTGGCTTACCCGTCAATGCTGCGCCTTCGGGTAGGTTAGGGGTAATGATGTCTGCGAGCGGAATCAATTCTTCTTTTAAAGTGCTGATTGCCGACTGTTCCAGTAATAGATCGCCGCTGGTGGCCACCATTACAGGGTCAATCACGAGGTGTTTTGGCTGGTATTGTTTAATTTTGTCAGCAACGACTTTGATGATGTTGGAATCGGCCAGCATGCCCACTTTTACTGCAACGATGTTGAGGTCGGTGAATACCGCATCGAGTTGACTCTCTACATGGTCGAGAGGAATTGGGAAAATCGCAGAGACGCCTTGAGTGTTTTGTGAGGTGATGGCGGTAATCACTGAGCAGGCAAAGCTACCAGTTGCGGACATCGCTTTGATGTCAGCTTGAATACCTGCACCGCCACCACTGTCTGAGCCCGCGATGGTCAATACGATAGGGGTAGGCAAGGCTGGCGTTTGATGTGAATGAGGTTGTGATTGCTGCGTCATGGTCGCTCCTACTACAAGACGTATAGGAACTGACTTTGACCATTGCAGATAGATCGATTTTTCGATCGCTATCGCTTACCTAAGAGGGGCGACGAAAGGCAAAGTGTGCATAGTTCCCTACGTCAGTGCTAACTGAATCAGGTTCAACGGGTCTCGAATTTCGATCTCAGCCAACACTTGTCGTGTGGCCCCCCGACTATTTCGTTCGGATGATAGCAGGACCATTGCGGAAGGGATACGTTTTTTGAGCGTAATTATAATGAGTATTCAATTATGCGAGGTGAGTGATAAAGTAAGCACCTAAATGGTTTGCTGGGTGGAATTTACTAGTGCAACGCTCTGGTGAATGAGCAGAACCTGGAATATTTAATAAATAATCGTGGTCTCGTTAAGCAAGGATTAGCACAAAACAAGGTTAAAAAACTGTTAAAATTTAACGTGTTGCCAATTTAACTTTGTTGAACTTTTTCACAGTTAATTAGGAAGGCTAAGACGATCATCGAGCAAGGAGACTTCATGCTTAATTCTGTAACAGCGAAGTCAGTGATCGATCATGCGCTCTTTTTGGGGGCTGATTTCGCTGAACTATTCGTTGAACATCACCAAACCAACACTGTCCAGATCGCATCTGGTGAGGTGGACAAGGTTAACTCGGGTATCGATTTTGGTATCGGTATTCGTCTCTTCTTCGGTCATAAAGTGCTTTACGGTTACACCAACAGCACAGATGAAACTGAACTTAAACGCGTAACCTCACTGCTTGCTGCAAAAGATAAGCGTGAGCAAATCGCGTCAGCAGGTTCTCTCAATCTGAACCGCTACCCAATACAACATGGTTGCCGCATGCCGCTAGGTAAGGATGCTAACCTAGATTCAAAAATCGCGTTTCTATTGAAAGTTGACCAAGCAGCACGTGCAGAGAGTGAACATATCAGCCAGTTTATTGGCAGCGTGCTTCAGCGCGAACAGCAAGTGTCTATCTTCAACTCAGAAGGCCTACACGTTGACGATACTCGCCACTACATTCGTGTTGCTGGTAACACTGTCGCGCAAAAAGGTAATGAGCAGTCTTCTGGTATGGAAGGTCCTGGCGCTCTTGCTGGTTGGGAATTCAGTGAACAGCTTGATGCCAAAGAGCTAGGTCAAACTATCGCGCAGCAAGCGTTAGTAAAACTTGGCGCGGATGCTTGTCCATCGGGTGAAATGCCGGTGGTGATTGGTAACGGCTTTGGCGGCGTTATCTTCCATGAAGCATGTGGTCACTTGCTAGAAACCACTTCAGTTGCGAAGAAAGCATCAGTCTTCCACGACAAGATGGGCGAAATGGTTGCTCACACCGCAGTGAATGCAGTCGATGATGGCACCATGACCAACGAATGGGGCTCGATTCACATTGATGATGAAGGTATGAAGACTCAGCGCACTCAACTGATCAAAGACGGTAAGCTAACCAGCTTCATGGTCGATAAAATGGGTGGCATGAAGACAGGTTATGAGCCTACGGGTTCTGGTCGTCGTCAAAACTACAAGTTCGCACCAACCTCGCGCATGCGTAACACCTTTATCGAAGAGGGCGAGCATTCACTTAATGACATGCTGGCAGGCATCGAACGTGGTATCTATGCGAAGAAGATGGGCGGTGGCTCTGTTCAACCGGGTACGGGGGAGTTTAACTTTGCTGTTCGTGAAGCCTACCTCATTGAAAATGGCAAAATCACCAAGCCTCTGAAAACAGCAACGCTGATCAGCACGGGTCCAAAAGTGTTGAAAGAAATCAGCATGGTCGGCAAAGACATGGCGCTTGCGCCGGGCATGTGTGGTTCCGTGAGTGGTTCAGTACCAACAACTGTCGGTCAGCCAACGCTGAAAGTAGATAACATTCTGGTAGGAGGCGGTAACTAATGAGCCAAGAACAACAACTTCTTAATGCGGTTGATTACGTCCTATCAGAAGCAAAACGCCAAGGTGCAGAAGCGGACGTCATTGTAAACCGTAACAGTAGCTTTTCTTTGAAAGCGAACCAAGGAAAGCTGGATGAGTACAAAGTAAGCTCAAGCCAAGTTCTGGGTGTTCGTGTTGTGAAAGATGCGCGTGTTGCAACAAGCTATTCTGAGTCGTTAGAGCAACCAAGCTTGGATTTGATGCTGACCAACGCACTGCAAAGCGCTCGCTTTTCCAAGCAAGATGAACATCAGACGATTAGTTGCGTGAACAGTCAAATCGCGACTGATGTTGCTGAGATTGCGCAAGAAGATACAACTTCTGTTGACGAAAAAATCGAACTGTCTCTCGCTCTTGAGCAAGGCGTAGTGGCTCTGCCTCACGCCTCTAGCGCACCTTACAATGGTTACAGCGATGGCGAAACACAACTGATCATTGCCAATACTCAAGGCACATTGTGTCAACACTTCGAGCGCTCGTTCACTTGTTACGCGTATACCTTGTTTGAAAAAGACGGCAAACAGTCAATGGCGGGTAGAATGTCACTGGGTCGCCGTTTTGATGAGTTGAATCCAGCTTACTGTATCGAGGGTGGCTACAACCTTGCTCGCGATCTTCTTGAAGGCGCACCGGTTGCGACGGGTAACTACCCTGCTATCTTCCACATCAATGCGCTAGCAAGTTTATTCGGTGCTTTCGGCAGTGCTTTCTCTGGCGTAAGCGCGATGAAAGGCATTACGCCACTGGGTGACAAGCTTGGTCAACGTGTTGCGAGTGATTTAATTACCTTTACTGATACGGCTTACATGCCAAATGGTATGGCAATCGCGAGTTTTGATAGTGAAGGCTTCGCTACTCAAGATAATGTCATGATTGCTAATGGTGAGTTGAAAACCTTGCTACACAATAGCCAGACCGCAAGTTACTTGGGCGCAGTCTCGACAGCAAGTGCCGCTCGCGGTGCAAAATCGAGCCTAGACGTATCAGCGAATCACAAAGTGATTGCGACGGGTAACAGCAGTGCGTCAGAAGTAAAAGCGGGTGAGTACCTAGAGTTAGTCGAACTTCAAGGTGTCCATTCTGGTGCGGATGCAGTGAGTGGTGATTTCTCATTTGGCGCGAGTGGTTTCTTGTGCCGTGATGGTAAGCGCATTCAACCAGTTCGTGGGATCACGGTAGCGGGTAACTTCTACAATATGCTGCAAGAAGTTGAGGCAGTAGGTGATACTCAGCTAATTAACGATAGCCGAACTTTCTTCTCGCCAGACGTTCGTTTTGCTCGTTTGAGCATTGGTGGTAAGTAAACTTAGCATTACTATAGAAACAAAAAGAGGACTCAATAGAGTCCTCTTTCATTATCTAGCAACGTGTGCGCGAATAACTAGAATTCGCGTATGTCCAACTCATTGTGGATCAATACTACACACTGAGAAGCGAAAAGCATCTTAGGACCTAAGCTGATCTTCTCTGTGCCAAGGCGCTTTAAGCTGTTAAAAGACTTTTTCGGCATCGGTATATGGTCAGTTAGCAAGAAACATGGATTTTCACCAATTTCTGCATCACGAACAAATTCGCCTTTCTTATCCAGCATATATAGTTGGTGATCTTCTGCCAGTTCTTGTACTAGGCGTTCAGAGCTCACTGTACGAACGGTAATACCAGGTTCGACTTCACGAAGTTGCTCTTTACCCATACCAACCGAAGCATCCAAAGCGCGAGCCACTGCTGCAATCAAGGTTGACTCATGGAAGCCGCCAATGTTGGTGATGTCGTTGGAGCGAATAGTAATGGTGCGTGAGAAATCTTTTGTGCTTTCTAAAACCAAGTGAACAACCACATCTTCACGGTGTGATTGAGCAACGAACATCGTGTTCATCATGGTATGAGCAAGAATCTCTGTATGCGCTTCATTACCAACACCTTCTAACAGTGCTTTGCTGGTGGTTGGCGCCGCGCGAGCTCGTAAAACAAAAGAGCGCATGAATTTAGCCTCTATATAGGAAGAGTGAATGCGCGGAAGTATATACCCAAGCAGGGAAGGGATGCGAGTTTAATAGCAAATGTGAACTTACTTACAAAGCTTCGATTGTGGAGCTGGGTGTGCTGGTTAGAATAGGAGGCAACCCTGTTAGGAGTGGTATATGGAAATCAAACAGATAAATAAAGACATTTATAAAAAGAAAGTAAACCTTGTGATTGGCGGTTTTGTTGCGTTGCTCGCCATCTCCTCTCTTGCCTTTAGTACCTTGTTGATTGTTTTGTTTGGCAACACTGAAGTCGTACCAGAACAATCAACGGGCAATTTCCATTGGAATTTGATTGGTGTCGTTCTCGCAGTTGCAACTTCCCTCTCTTTATTGAATCAAATTAAAACTCGACCATACATGGAAGAAGTGCTGTACGTTTGGAAACTCAAGCAGCTGCACAACAAGATCTTTCGTAAACTAAAAAGCATTAAAGCAGCCGCGAACAATGGCGATGTAAAAGCGCTGACGATCCTTAAGTTCTACTATACGACTCAAAGTCAGGTGTTTGAGCTAGACAACAACACACTGACGATGAGCAGTGTAAATAAAGAATTGGAGGCTCTCGAGCAAATCGAAGCGGCGCAATCAATGAGTCTCGATATCACAGGCTTTGAAGAGTCTTGGCTAGACACATATTGATTGCCTATTTGCTACTTGAAGTTAACAACTGAGTGCTAAAAATAAGCGTTTGAGTGAGATTTAATCATTCGACGCTTTTTTTTGATTTTTTTTCTGAAAAGGGGTTGCCAAGAAAAATCATCTCCCTATAATGCGCCTCCGTTGTCAGGGCAAAGCGGAAACGCAAAAGCGGTTGGCAAGAAGGCGAAAGAAAACTTCTAAAAATTAATTTAAAAAAGTGTTTGACACTGAAAATTAATTCCTTATAATACGCCTCCGCTTCGATAGCAAAGCTTACGAAGCAAGCTCTTTAACAATATAGACCTATCAATCTGTGTGGGCACTCGTTGATGATAATCCAATTCGATATCTCGGTATCAAATTAGGTTTCAATGAAACGAAGTGACCATTCGAATTGGAAAGCAGCCTTGAGCTGTTTTATTTCACTTTTTAAAAGTGAAAACCAATAAGAGCACAGTCAATTCAAACATTACTTATGTAATGTTCAGTATTCATTAAGCCGAACAAAATCTTAAATTGAAGAGTTTGATCATGGCTCAGATTGAACGCTGGCGGCAGGCCTAACACATGCAAGTCGAGC